>DASZLC010000209.1:0-29427 GCA_035552615.1 Solirubrobacteraceae bacterium | reverse complement strand
CATCCGCACCGGAACCGATTTCACGATCGCCGGATCGGCGCGGTCACGGATCTGGATGACGCCGCTGTAGGTCCCCTGGTTCATCGGCGGGTAGCCGCCAACCGCGTTGGAGTTGGCCAGCGAGGCCATCGGCAGCAGCGCCGGAGCGCCGTGGGCGGCGACTGCCCCCTCGGTCTGGACGAGCGGCTGCTGCGCCGTCGTCTGGAAGCCGTTCGGGTTGCTCGCCGGGTTCAGGTCCTGACTCAGCCACGCGCCGGTCTGGGTCGTGAACAGGGCCTCGTAGTGCAGGACGCTGCCGCGCGGGCCGCTGTTGGCGATCTTCAGCGTCTGGCGGGTGCTGGCGTCGACGGCGCTGGCGTCGCCGCTCCCGTTCAGCGTGCTTTTCAACTCGTCGTTCCACACCGTGGCGCCGCACGTCGCGGTCGTGGTGTTGCCCTTGGCGTCGATCGCGCGCTCGGTGAACGTAAGGCCCGGCGCCGACAGCGAGATCTTCGCCTTCGGCGTGACGGAGTACGTGACGGCGAGGACGGCCGCCGCCTCGCCGTTCACACGGACCGTGATGTGGCCGCGGTAGGTGCCGCGCCGAAGTTTGGCCGGGTTGACGTGCCAGCGCAGGGTTCCCGGCGCCCGCCCTCTCGTCGCCACCTGCAGCCACTTGGCGCTGCTCTTCGCGGTGTAGGTGCCGTTCGCGTAGCCGGTCGTCACCGACACGGTCTGCGTCGTGCGCGGCCCCTTCGGGTACCCGTACATCGTCGCCGTGTCCGGCGTCATCTCCGCCTGGCCGGCCGACGCGACGAGATCGGCGCCGAGGTGGGCGGCGTCGATCGAGCCGAGCCCGGTGGCCATGTCGTATCCCCGCCCGGCGGCGTACAGGTGCTGCGGGTTGCAGCCCGAGGCGCAGTCGGCGGCGTCGAACTGATCGCTGTTGGAGCCGGTGGTGATGTCGTGAAAGTCGGCGGCGTACTCCTGTGGGTTCGACGCCACTCGGTAGAGGGCCGGGTTCAGAAAGCCGATCGTGCCGAGGCCAGCCGCCTTCGCCTCCTGGTCCCACAGGATCGCCGCGGCCGCGGCCATCGGCGTCGCCAGGCTGGTGCCGCCGATCGGATACCAGCCGCCGGCGCCCGCGGGGGGCTGCCCGCCGATCGGGAGCGGCAGGCCGGTCAGCTGCGACAGGAAGCTGCAGTTCGGCGTGTCGCAGTAGGTGTCGAGCCCCGGCGAGCCGACATCGGTGGGGAAGAAATCCGGCGGCAGCGGCGCCTGGTCGAGCAGGCCACCCGCCTCCGGGTCGGCGTCGAGCGCGATGTCGGGGACCATCCGGCAGAGCTGGCCGGCCGCGGCGCCGCAGGCGCCGCTCTCGCCGGCCGGATGGTCGTTCGTGGCGGCCATGTACGCCGCCTGCCAGCTCGGCATCGGGTACGTGACGCTTTGCCCGCCGCCGCCCGCGCCGGCGTCGTTCCAGGGAACCTCGTGGTGGACGCGCAGCGCGGCGATCGTCGACTCGACGCTGAGGTCGGTGCCGCCGACGCCGGTGATCCACGGCACGGCCGCCTCCTGCTCGACGCTGATCGAGCCGAGCGTCGGCGGGACGGTGCCGCGGCAGTCGACCGCGCCACTGTCGCCGGCGGCGTCGAAGATCTGCTGCCCCTGGGCGGCGGCCTCCTCGGCGACGGTGCCGAAGAGGTCGTCGTAGGCCTGGTTCTGGAGCTCCTCGCAACTGCCCCACGACGCCGACAGCACCTGGGCCTTGTCCTGCGTGACGAAGGCGTCGTACAGATCGACCTCGGAGGCGCCCTGGTTCATCACGGTCGCGCCCGTGGTGATCGGCGCCTCGTAGACGTACAGGTGGGCGAGCCTCGGCGCCAGCGGCAGCAGCGTCGAGATGTCCGCCATGTCCTCGGCCTCGGCCGTGCCGGGGGGCCCGCCGGGGCCGCCGTGGACCATCACCCGCGTGATCGGCGTGGTGATCCCGTAGCAGGACTCCATCTGCCTGGCGTTGCTGTCATGGAAGTCGTCGAACTCCACCAGCGCGGCACTCATCCCCTCGCCGTGGAAGCCCTTGGCGTACAGACCGTTGAAGTCGTAGGCCTGGGCCAGGTCGGGCGCCGTGTACCCGAGGCCGAGCGTGGCCGACAGGCAGGGGGCGGCGCCGCCGTCCTTGGCGGGCGCGACCAGCGCCGGATGCTGCCGCGCGGCGCCGGTGGCCGGAGCGAGCTGCGGGGTGGGCGGGTTGGAGTCGTCAAGCCCGACCACGCCCGTGACCAGGCCCTGCAGGACGGCGGGGAGGCGGATGTCGCCGAGGTTGGCGAAGAACCGCCGGCTGCCGAGCTGAAAGTCCGATAGCGCGACGTCGAAGATGCGATCGACGAGCGCGACGGTCCCGGTGGCTTGCACGTACAGGCGATTCACGCCCGGCACGACGGCGTTCAGCCCGAGGAGGTGCAGCGCGCTCAGCACCTTGTCGACCTCGCTGGCCGGCGCGCCGAAGCGGGCGCCGAACTCGGCGGGCGTGAGGAAGCGGCGGTAGTCGGACGTGCCCGGCGTGTACTCGTCGGCGACATAGGCGTCGAGCCCGGCCACGTCGGGAAGCGCGAGCGGCAGGTCGAACGAGATCTGCTTCGTCAACGAGACCGTGCCGAGGTCATGGGCGAGCGCCACGAGCTTCGGCACCGTGCCCTGCAGCAGGCGGCCGAGCAGCGGCGGCGAGCTGGCACCGCTGGCCTGGGCGCCGAGCACGCCGGCGCACGCGGCGATCGCCGCGGCGACCGCGGCGACGGCGAAGCGGCGTCGAGCACCGTGCATCGACGTGAAGGTACCGGGAAACATCCCCGGTGTGCTGCGGTCGAGGGCTGTGCCGGACCGACAACCCCGGGGGCGAGTGATGCCCCCGGGGCGGTCGGGCGGTGTCCGTCATCGGTATTTCCCGTATCGCGAGACGTCCCGGTAGAACGAGGTGTCGAGCTCGCGCGGTTGGTGGTCGCGGGCGACCATCTGCCGGTACGCGCGCTCGGCGGCGCGCTGGCGACTTCGCTCCAGGCGCGCCCTGACCGACAGGCGCGGCAGGCTCGGCCGCAGCACGCGCGGTCTCGCGCTCGTCAACAGCCCTGACATGCAGGTGCTCCTTTGTGGATATTGGGTGAATGGGCACGGCGGACGCCGTGGTGCTCATGGGGACGAGCTCCACGTGCGCCCAGGGGTGACCGGCAGGGCTCGAACCTGCTTTCTGCGTCCGTGTGTGCCGCGGTCACGCGGGTGGCTTATGTGTCACTCATGAGGGCGCACGACACTGACACCCCGTGCGGGGCGAGTGTCACCCGTGCTTCACCTCAGGAGCAGTTCCTACGTTCGGTCTGGGTTATCCATCGAGCGCCTCCTGGGCAATTGGGTGGTCGTATCAGGGCACAAAAAAGGGCGATCCCATGGGATCGCCCTCGCTGATCGTCCTATGTGCGCTGGGTATCAGCGCAGGAACCTCTCAGCGAGGCAAGGGGTGGAACCGGCCATGCAGGCCGTGATCTGGGCACGCACCGACGCGCCCGCCGTGACGGCGGTGGCGTTGAGGTCGGTCTTGTGTGCGAGGAAGATATCCATAGAGATCACCTGTAACGGTAGGCGCTTCGCAGGCTAACCCAGCGAGTCACCATTTGCAAGTGAATATTCGTGCAATTAAGCGAGCAGCGCGGCGAGCGCGACGTCGACTGGATCCTCGCCCCCGCCCACGTAGAGCGTCAGCCCCGCGCTCCGCGGCTCATGGAGGACGGCATCGAGGACCGCGGCGACGTCGTCGCGCGCCACCGCGGCGCGGAACGGGTCGACTCCGATCCGCACCCTCCCGGTGCCGGGATCGTCTCCCAGCGCGCCGGGCCTGACGATCGTCCACTGGCGGTCGCTGGCCGCCACGGCCGCGTCGGCGGCTGCCTTGGCCCGCAGGTACACGGCAAACACGTCGTCGCCGGTGGGCGGGCGCTCGGCCCCGACCGAGCTCACGATCACGTAGCGCGCGACACCGGCGGTGGTGGCGGCGCTCAGCAGCTTGATCGCGCCGTCGCGGTCCACGCTCAGCTTCCGCGACGCGCCGCTGCCCGGTCCGGCACCGGCGGCGAACACGGCCGCGCCGGCGCCATCGAGCAGTGGGGCGATCTCCTCGGCGGAGGAACGCTCCAGGTCACAGACGACGGGTTCGCCCCCGGCCGCCTCGATGTCGGCCCCATGGTCGGGGTTGCGGATCAGGCCTCGCACTGTGTCGCCCCGCGCGCTCAGGATGCGGCTGAGACGCAGAGCGATCTGGCCATGGGCTCCGGCGATCACCACCTGCACGACCGTCACCCTACCCCCCGCGGCCGGAGCGTAGTCAGGATTCTGTGGTTGCCAGTGCTCCGGTACGCGGGGTAGCATGCGAGCCGTGGCGCAGGTTGCACCAGCCGCTGGGGCAGCGGAGATGGTTCAGGATCATCCTGGACCACCCGAGTTCGAGATCGTGCCGCGCGTCGGCTTGATCCTCAGCGGGGTCGTGGCGGTGCTGCTGGTGGCCGCGATCGCCGCGAACACGCTGTGGCCGCTGGAGTTCATGCACGTCGTGTTCGGGTCGGCCTGGACGATCGTCGACCTGTTCGTGGGGTTGATCGTCGGCCCGATCATCGGGCGGATGTCGATCCCGGCCCGGATCGAGTTCACCACCCGGTTCATGCCGAAGATGGTCGTGCTGATGCCCACGGTCGTCGCCGCCACCCTGGCCGCGGGCTGGCAGCTGTCGACGAAGCTCGGCACCAACCGGACGAGCTACCCGGATCACGGCTGGGTCGTGGCCAGCTTCATCATCGTCGGGGTGATGGCCATCACCGCGCTCGGGTTGCTGGAGCCGGCCAACGTCGCCGTCCTGATCGAGCTGAAGAAGAAGCGGCCGAACGGCGCCGTGATCGAGAAGCTGATGAAGCGCTTCGTCTACTGCTCTGGCGTGCTCGGGGTGATGCAGGTGGCGACGTTCGTGATCATGACGAAGCTGGCCTCGGCGTGACCGCACACGGCGCTCGCCTGGTCGGGACCGAGCACGACGCCGACCTGGCCATGCCCGAGCACGACGCCGGCCCGGTCATGCCCGAGCGCAAGCTTCCCCCGGTCACCGAGGTGGGGATGCTGTCCCTGGCCCTGATCGTCGCCGGCGGCATCTATCTCTCCGCCCACCTCCCCCAGCGCGTGCCGCTCGCGCCCGCCGCGGCGCTGCTCTCGCTCTCCGCCGTGCTCCTGGCCGGCAACCTGCTGTCGCTCGCCCGCGTGCGCGGCTTCCCCTGGGACCGGTTCGTCGCCGTCGCCAAGTGGGCGCTGCTGGCCTACGTGATCTCGGCTGGAATGATCGAGTACGTGTTCGTCCGCAACCACACGGGGGGCGGCGCGCTCGTCATTCTCACCCTGTCGCTGATCATCTACGCCGTCCACGTGCCGACGCTGATCGGCTTTACCGTCGCCCGGTACTACGACCCGGAGCCGACGGGAACGTATTAGAGGCCCACGGCCCGCAGTCGTTCTTTGGCGCGCAGGTCCTCTATATAGGACTGTCGCGCCAACAAACCCCCAGCTACTGGGCGACCGCGCGCGTCTCCTCGTCCTGAGGCACGGCCGCCGCGCCCCCCTCGATGTTCACGTACGGCAGGCGCTGGTCGATCCAGCGGGGCAGCTTCCAGGTGACACCGCCGAGGATCTCCAGCACCGCCGGCAGCAGGACGCAGCGCACCACGATCGCGTCGAGCAGCACCGCGGCGGCGAGCCCGAAGCCGAACTCCTTGATCGTCCGCTCGTCGCCGACCATGAACGACAGGAACACGCAGATCATGATCGCGGCGGCCGCGGTGATCACCCGGCCGGTGAACGAGATGCCGTCGGCCACCGCCTCGGTGGCACTGCCGTGGCGAACCCATTCCTCGCGCACGCGGCTGATCAGGAACACCTCGTAGTCCATCGACAGGCCGAACACGACGGCGAACATCAGCACGGGGATCCACGGCTCCACCGGGCCCTTGGATAGGCCAAGCGGGCCGGACAGCCACCCCCACTGGAACACCGCGACGGTGGCGCCGAGCGCCCCGCCGATGCTGAGCAGGTTCATCAGGCCGGCCTGCAGCGGGATCACCAGCGAGCGGAAGATCACGAACAGCAGCAGCGCCGAGAGGACGACGACGAGCCCGACGAAGATCGGCAGCTTGTTCGACAGCACGCCCGAGAAGTCGATCGAGCCCGCCGTGAACCCGCCGACCAGGATGGAAACGCCGAGCCTGTGCTTCAGCGGCGGCAGCACCGTGTCGCGGAGGTGGTGGACGAGGTTCGTGGTGGCCACCGCCTGCGGCGACGACCCCGGGTACGCGCGGATCACCGCCACCTTGCCGTCGGGCGACACCTGCGGGCGGGTCACCGCGACGACGTCGGGCGTCTGCTTCAGCGCCGCCGCGATCGGCGTGAGCGCGCTCACCTTGCCGGGGCTCGGGAGCTCGACGGCCACGAGCATCGGGCCGTTGAAGCCGGGGCCGAACCCGCCCGAGAGGATGTTGAAGGCACGGTAGGTGTTCGTGTTCGTCGGGTCGTTCCCGGCGTCCGAGGTGTCGAGCCGCAGCCCGAAGAACGGGATCACGAACAGGATCATCACCGCCAGCGACGCGGCGGCGAGCGGCCACGGGTGGGCCTGGACGGCGACGCTCCAGCGCCGCCACTTCGACGGGCGCGGCGGCTCGCCGCGGGCCTCACGCTTGCGCGTGCCGCGGCTCGGACGCGCGACGCGCTCGCCGAATCGCGAGAGCAGCGCCGGAAGCACGGTCAGCGAAGCGGCGAGCGTCATCAGCACGGCCAGCACGGCGGCGATGGCCAGGCCGTACATGAAGCTCACGCCCGTGGCGAACATGCCGAGCAGCGCGATGATCACGGTCGTGCCCGCGAGCAGGATCGCGCGGCCGGAGGTGTCCATCGCCTGTAGGACCGCCTCCTCGACGTCGCCGAGGCGGGCGTAGTTCTCTCGGAACCGCGTGACGATGAACAGCGCGTAGTCGATGCCCACGCCGAGCCCGACCATCAGCGCCAACTCGGGCGAGACATTCGACATGCTCGTGAGGTGCGTGGCCACGCCGATCAGCGCCGTGCCGGTGACCAGCCCGAGCGCGGCCGTGATCAGCGGCATGCCGGCGGCGATCAGCGAGCCGAACGTGAGCAGCAGGATGACGAGCGCCGCGAGCACGCCCACGCCGGTGGCCGAGCCGACGCTGAAGCCCTCGGCCTGCTCCATCACCTGGCCGCCGGCCGCCACCTGCAGACCGGGGACGTGGATGGCGTCGACGGCGTTCAGGACCGGCTTGCCGGTGTTGTCGGGGAGCAGGTTCGCGCGCTTGGAGTACAGGACCGTGGCGAACGCCGTGTGGCGGTCCTTGGAAACCTCGACCGCCCCGGTCGGCGAGTACGGGCTGATCACGGTCACGACGTGGGGCATCGTGGCGACGCGTCGCAGCAGCGGCGCGATTGCGCCCTTCACGGCCGCGCTGTCGATCGTGCCGCGCGAGTAGTGAAACGCGATCGTGTCGCTGTCGCCGCTCTGGGTGGTGAACTCCTTCTGGAGGAGGTCGTTGACCTGCTGCGCCTGCGTGCCGGGCAGCGAGAAGTTGTTGGAGTAATGGCGCCCCACCCCCGCCGCCACGACGTTGGTCAGGATCGCCAAGGCGACCCACCCGATCACGACCCATCGGCGATGGGCGATGCACCAGCGGCTAAAAGCGATCATTCGTCTTGTCCCTTAAGGCCAGAAATATTCAGCGACTGAAAAAATATACGCGATCCAGTCGCCCGGCCTGTTTAGGACGTGAAAATCGCCGCCGCCGCGGCGGATCGCGTCAGGACGCCTCGACGGCGACCTTGATCCGTTGGGCGAACGCCGGCGCGTCCTTGATCGCGGCCTTGGCGGCGAAGCCGACGATCAGCTTGCCGAACCCATGGCCCTCCAACACGTTGTGGACCGTCACCTTCGTCTCCGTGTCGGACACCTTCTCCAGGTCGTAGCCGCCCTCCGGCGCCGTCACGATGTTCTTCGAGCGCTCGGCCCAACGGATCGTTGTGGGCGCCTCCACGGTGGTGAGCTCAAAGCTCCGCCCCGTCTTCATGCCGGCGTCCTTCACCGTGCTCTCGAACACGGTGCCGACGCCGATCGGTCCGTCGGTCGTCTTGCGGATCTCCTGCACTCGCGGGCTGAACTTCGGGTCGTTGGTCCCGTCCGCCAGGAACGCGAACACGTCGGCGATCGGACGATCGATCACCGCCGAGCCCCGGAACTCATGTGCCATGCGTGATTCTCCCTCGATTGCGGTCACCGGAACCGTACGCCACGGCCCGCGGCAGCGTATTTCCTCACGTGCCGACCGTCACGATCTGCGAGGATGGGTGTTGGTTTGCCACTATTTGGAAAACGTGCCGCACCGATCAGCGACGAAGAGCGTGAAGCGGCGGCAGTGGACCTGGAGCGGATCAAGAATGGTGGCATCCCGCTCGGCGCCGAGGAGCGACTGAAGGCGGTCGCGCAGGCGACCTCGCCGGTGTTCAGCAGCGATCTGAGCACCAAGGAGTACGCGCTCGCGCAGGCGTCGGGGTTGACGCCGGTCGCTCAGGTGATGGGCTCGTCGGTCGTCCAGCACGGCTGGCAGAACTACGGCTGGGGGAGCTACGGCGGCGGGATCCAGGAGCTGCCGGCGTTTGCCAAGCCGTGGAACCTGTCGCGCCAGCGCTCGTTTGACCGGCTGCGCCAGGAGGCGCAGTTCGCGGGCGCCGACGCCGTGATCGGGATCGAGATGACGGCCAAGGGCTTCCTCGGAGATCGGAGCCAGGTCGAGTACGCCCTGTTCGGCACGGCGGTGCGCGAGACGACGCTCGCGCCGCGCGACCGCTCAGGGCCGCGGATGTGCGCTCTGTCCGGGCAGGACGTCGACAAGCTCCGCCGGATCGGCGCCGAGACGATCGGCGTCATCGGCCATACCGCAGTGGTCGTCGTGTCGCTGAGCATGGGCGCCAACCAGATGATGGGCTCGTGGTGGGGCAACACTGAGATGACCGAGATCACGCAGGGCGTCTACGCCGCCCGGCACCTGGCGATGGACGAGGTGCGCCGTCAGGCCGCCGCGGCCGGTGCGAACGACATGGTGATCTCGACGCTGACGCACGACATCCACCACCACGAGTACGAGACGACCGGCTTCAGGCAGCACTTCTTCATCGTGTCGATGCACGTGCTCGGCACCGCGATCCGGCTCGGGGCTCACGAGCCTCACCCTTCCCCACTCGGCGTCCCGATGATGTCGATCAACTTCGGCGATTAACCCAGGAGAGCATCTGATGTCGACCTACGATCCGACGAGCACCGAGGGCCTCGCCGAGCACGCCAGCGAACGTTTGCGAATGAACGCCCGCGGGCTGTTCACCTCCGACCTGTCGGTCAACGAGTACCTGTGCGTGGAGAAGGCCGGCTTCGAGCCCGTCGGGCTGGTCGTCGGCTCCAGCATCTACCACATCGGTTTCCAGCAGTCGAACTGGAAGGCCAGCCAGGAGATGGGCGTCCTCACCCAGGCGATGTACTCCGCCCGCGAGCTGGCGATGACCCGCATGGAGGAGGAGGCCGACCAGCTCGGCGCCGACGGCATTGTCGGGGTCCGCCTCGATATCGGGCGCTACGAATGGGGCGCCGACATGGCGGAGTTCATCGCGATCGGCACCGCGATCAAGCACAAGGGCGGCAAGGTCCACCGCGCTCCGAACGGCCGCCCCTTCACCTCCGACCTCAGCGGACAGGCGTTCTGGACGCTGATGCAGACGGGCAAGCGCCCGGTCGGCATGGTGATGGGCACCTGCGTGTACCACGTCGCCCATCGCGGGATGATGCAGTCGATGCGCCAGACCGGTCAGAACGTTGAGCTGGAGCAGTACACCCAGGCCCTGTACGACGCCCGCGAGCTCGCGATGGAGCGCATGCAGAAGGAGGCCGAGGCGATCGGCGACGGCGTGCTCGGCATCGTCGAGGTCAAGCTCCACGAGAACAACCATGGCTGGGGCAGCCACGTGATCGAGTTCTTCGCGGTCGGCACCGCGGTCGTGCCCAACGAGCACGCCGAAGCCGGAGCGCAGCTGCCGGACATCACGCCGGTCCTCGACATCAACGACTGATGGCGGAGCACGACGTCGGGGCGGCAGCAGAGCTCGGCCCCGGGACGGTGCGCGGCGCCGGCCCCTGGGTCGTGGTGAACGTCGACGGGAAGCGGACCGCGCTCTCGCGCCGGTGCCGGCATCTGCGCGCCGACCTCGCCGACGGCACGATCGACGCGGACGGCTGCCTGGTGTGCCCGTGGCACGGAGCGCGGTACGACACCGAGACGGGGCGGATGCTCACCGGCCCGCAGGGCGTGTTCGCCAAGATCCCGGGACTCGACGCGTTCTTCACCAACCTGACGAAGGTGGCCCCGCTGCGGCGCGCCGACGTGATCGAGCGCGACGGCGAAGTGATCGTTCGCGGCTGAACCGATCGCCCGGCCCTGCGATCCGCGTCTCTCTGGGAGCTCTTTCGACTCAGGAGGTAGAAAGGGCTCCCAGAGTCGACGAACCACCCCGCGTCCCCGAGCCCCGAGGCGCAACTCGGGACGCCGGGGTCGTTACGGAAAGGCCGGGATCGGGCCCCGAACACTGGTGACGGTCGGGCCGACCGGCTCGTGCTCGATCGGCGCGACGTACGGTGGCGCCTTCGGCCGCGGCGACCCGCCAGGGAAGGCGAGCCGCAGGATCGTGCGCTGCACCATCAGCCACTGCTTGAAGAACGGGCCGGTGTTGTACGGCAACTGGTAGCGCTCGCAGATCTCCTTCACTTTCGGGGCGATCTCGGTGTAGCGGCTGCTCGGCATGTCCGGGAACAGGTGGTGCTCGACCTGGTAGCTGAGGTTGCCGCTCATCAGGTGAAAGGTGGAGCTGCCATCGATGTTGGCGGCGCCGAGCAGCTGGCGCAGGTACCACGCGCCCTGGCTCTCGTCGGCGGCCTCCGCTTCGGTGAACGTGTAGGCCTGATCGGGGAAGTGACCGCAGAAGATGATCGCGTTGGACCAGACGTTGCGCACGACATTGGCGGTGGCATTGGCGATCAGCGTCGCCTTGAAGCCCTTGCGTCCGCTGAGCGCGGGGAACGCGATGTAGTCCTTGACGACCTGGCGGATCATCTTCCCGCGAATCCCCTTGAGGTCCTGCAGCAGCAGCTTCTTGCTCTTCCGTCCGGTGCGGACGGCATCGAGATCGAGGTCGTGCAGCGCGACGCCCCACTCGAACAGGAACATCAGCAGGACGTTGATGATCGGCTGGGCCAGAAAGCGCGGCTCCCACTCCTGCTTGGGATCGACCCGCATGATCTCGTAGCCGACGTCCTTGTCCTTCCCGACGATGTTCGTGAACGTGTGGTGGAGGTAGTTGTGCGAGTGCTTCCAGCCGGCCGACGTTGAGGCCGTATCCCAGTCCCACGTGGACGAGTGGATGTTCGGGTCGTTCATCCAATCCCATTGCCCGTGGAGCACGTTGTGGCCGATCTCCATGTTCTCCAGGATCTTCGCCACCGACAGCCCGGTGGTGCCGAGCAGCCACGCCGGCGGGTAGCGCGACGCCATCAGGACGACCCGCGAGAGCGCCGCGAGGCGCCGGTGGAACTGGATCAGGCTGCGGATGTAGTGGGCGTCACGCTCGCCCAGATCGGCTCTCACCTCATCGTGGATCGCCTGGAACGCTTCGCCGATCTCTTCGATCTGCGCCGGCGTCAGCCGGTTCAGCGGGTGGTTGGGATCGGCGCTTGTGATCGTCGTCGGCGGTGTCATCTGTCCTCTCTCAGAGCTCGATCTCGATGTGCCCCTCGGGGGCGTTGACGCATGTTCGGACGGTCTGCCCGGGTTCGCCGTGCAGCTCGCCGGTGCGAAGGTCCCGCACCTGCCCGGAATGCAGCTTGCCCACGCACGTGTGGCAGATCCCCAACCGGCAGCCGAATGGCAGCAGCGCCCCGGCCTCCTCGCCACCGACCAGGATCGAAACCCCGACGCCGCACTCGGCCTCGACGTCGGTGACGCGGAAGCTGACCGTGCCACCGCAGCCGACCTCGGCGTCGCCACGCCCGATGATCGGCTGGAAGCGCTCGATGAACAGCAGCTCGGGGTCGCCCTCATCCGCCCAGTGCTCCTGCAGCACGTCCATCAGCCCGCGCGGGCCCGACAGGAACGTGTGGCGCTCGCGCCAATCCGGGCAGATCTCGGCGAGCCCGTCGGGGGTCAGCCGCGGGACCTGACCCGTCAGGTGCTCGTGAAGCGTGTAACCGGCGTACCGGTCGTTCATGCGTCGCAGGTCCGACCCGAAGATCACCTGATCGGGTTCACGCGCGCAGTGAACGTGCAGCACGTCATGGAGCCCGTCGCGCCGCTCGAGATCGCGCAGCATGGCCCAGATCGGCGTCACGCCGCTGCCGGCGCTGACGAACAGCGAGCGCTCGGGCAGCGGGTCCGGCAGCCGAAACTCGCCCTCGACGTCACCGAGGAACACGGTCGAACCGGGCTCGACACGCCGGGTGAAGTAGCCCGACATCTTCCCCGTCTCGACGTATTTCACGGTGATCGACACGAGACCGTCGGGATGGTCGGGATCCGAGGTGAGCGAGTATGCGCGCCAGTGCCGGATCCCGTTCACCTCGGCGCCGATCCGCAGGTACTGCCCGGGACGGTGGCCCGGCCAGGGAAAGTTGGGGCGCACCACCACGGTCGTCGCCTGGGGGCTCTCGGGCTTCAGCCTCACGATCGTCCCGGTCAGCTCACGGGCCGACCACGCGGGATTCAGCAGCTCCAGATAGTCGTCGGGCAACAACGGCGTCGTCAGCGCCCGCAGCGCGCTGAACGCCTGACGCCGAACCGATGAGATCCGTGGTTCTGCTGCCCGTTCCACCATGCTGCCTCTCCCTGTCTCGTCAGCGAAACACCTTAGAGCACGACTGTTCACTAACTCGCTAACTACCCTACCAACGATTAACCGAAGCGTGCCCGGCGTCCGATGCGATAGCGTCGCGCGCCCGTTGACCGTTCGATCGTCCAGCAGCGCCGAATCGCTCGCCGTGACCCGGCGGACGCTGCTGCGCGCCGGAGCGTTCGGCGGCGCGACGCTCGCGATCGGCGCCGCCACGGCCCGCGCCGCCAAGAAGCCGATCCCGCCGCCGCCGGCGGCCACCGCCACCTACGACTTCAACCAGGGCTGGCGGTTCGGCGGCGTCTACCGGGCCGGGTCGCAGAACCCGACCTACGACGACTCGTCCTTCAGCCGCGTCAACCTGCCCCACACTGTGGCCAGGCTGTCCTGGGGGGAGTGGGAGCAGGCCAGCTGGCAGGCGCTGTGGATCTACCGCAAGCGGTTCTCCGCCGTGACCCTGCTGGAGGGCCGGGTGTTCGTCGACTTCGACGGGGTGATGACGAACGCCACGGTTTACATGAACGGCGTCGAACTGGCCGAGCACCTCGGCGGGTTCCTGCCGTTCTCCGTCGAGCTGACCGAGTTCCTCGTGCCCGGCGAGAACGACCTCGGCGTCGTCGTCGACGGCCGCCTGCTCGACGTCCCTCCCCTCGGCAACCAGAACGGCGCGAGCTCGATCGACTACCTCACGCCGGCCGGCATCTACCGCGACGTCAGGCTGCGCGTGGTGCCGGATGCGTACATCGCCGATGTGTTCGCCAGGCCGGCCAACGTGCTCGGCTCCCGCCCCGCCCTCGACCTTGGCATCACGATCGACTCGACCGCGACGCTGCGCGACCGGGCGCAGCTGACCGTCGAGCTGCTTGACGGCACCCGGACGGTGAAAACGAAGGTGGTGAAGGAACGGATCGTCCGCGGCACGAACGCGATCGCCGTCAACCTCACCGGGCTGGGCGGGATCCATCTGTGGTCGCCGAGCTCGCCGAAGCTGTACACGGTCAAGGTGACCCTCAGCAGCACCGTCCTGCCCTCGCACACCGTCGAGGTGGCAACCGGCTTCCGCCAGGCAACGTTCGAGGTCGATGGGTTCTTTCTGAACGGCGAGCGGCTGCAGATCTTCGGGCTGAACCGCCACCAGCTGTTCCCCTACACCGGCATGGCGGCGCCGGCGCGCCTGCAGGCCAGGGACGCCCAGCTGCTCAAAGCCGAGCTGAACGCCAACATGGTCCGCTGCTCGCATTACCCGCAGTCGCCGCACTTCCTTGACGCCTGCGATCAGCTCGGGCTGATGGTCTGGGAGGAACCACCCGGCTGGCAGTACATCGGCGACGAGAACTTCGACGCGATCTTCCTCCAGAACGTGCGCGACATGGTGATCCGCGACCGCAACCGCCCGTCGGTGATCGTGTGGGCCACCCGGCTCGACGAGACGGCCAGCTACCCGACGCTGTACGCCGAGGCCCGTCAGCTCGCCTACCAGCTCGACGGCACCCGGCAGACCACCGGCGCGATGTCCACCCACCAGACCACGGCGTGGGCCGAGGACGTGTTCGCGGACGACGACTACGGCTCCTCGGGGGGCAACGCCCAGCTCGCGCCGCCGATTCCCGGCGTCCCCTACATGGTCAGCGAGGCCGTTGGCGCGATCACCGGACCGCCGCTGTACCGCTGGATCGACAGCTCCCAGATCCTCCAGGAGCAGGCCAGGCTCCACGCGCAGGTGAACCAGCAGGCGCGGGGCAATCAGGCGTACGCCGGTGTCCTGGGGTGGTGCAGCATCGACTACGCCTCGCTGATCGGCGGCGCGCGCAACTGGCTGAACCTCCGCTGGCCGGGCGTGCTCGACACCTTCCGCGTGCCCAAGCCGGGCGCCGCGTTCTATCGCTCGCAGATCAGCCCGCTCGTCGCACCGGTGATCATCCCCGCCTTCTACTGGGACTTTGGCCCCAGCTCGCCGGCGACCGGTCCGGGAGCGAACGCGATCCTGTTCACCAACTGCGAGCAGCTGGCCTACTCCGTCGGCGGCGGGGCGTTGAGCGTGGCCACCCCGGACACCGCCGACTACGGCAACCTCGCCTATCCGCCGGTGCTCGTCGATCTCATCGCCAGCGGCGCGTCGCTGCCCGAGCTGCTCGTCTACGGGTACTACCAGGGCAACCACGTCGCCACCCTGCAGATGTCCTCCAATACTGCGACCGACCGGCTCGTGCTCGACCTGGAGGACGCCACGATCACCGGCGACGGCTCCGACGCCACCCGGCTCAGCTTCCGCGCGCTCGACGCGTTCGGCAACCAGCGACCGTACGTCGCCGGCAACGTGACGCTGTCGCTGAGCGGGCCGGCCGTGCTGGTCGGACAGAACCCGTTTGCCTTTCAGACCTACGGCGGCGTCGGGGGCGTGTTCATCCGCTCGGAGGCCGGACGGTCGGGCACCGTCACCGTGACGGCGAGCCACCCCACGCTCGGCACCGCCCGCGCCAAGCTGACGGTCGTCAAGGCGACGGGCCTGTACCTCTAGCGCTTCTTGAAGGTCAGCTTCTTCACGGAGCGGACCGAGCCGGTGCTGGTGGCGAACGTGGCCGTCGCTGTCAGCGTCAGGGGCCGCTTCGCCGCCTTGAACAGTCGCCGCCCCGCCGTGGTGAGCGGCAGCGGGAGCCGTGCCGTTCCGGGCGCCGAGAACGCGTGGCTCGCTGTGGCGACGGCGACCCGGGTCCCGGCCGGGCCCGCCACGGTCCAGGCCAGCGTCACCTGCGCGGCGATCGGGCTCGTGAACGCGAGCGTGTCGCCGTGCGTCCTGTTCAGCGTGGCGATCGTCGGCAGGTGCCGGGTCGAGAGCAGCTCGGCGTCCAGCCCGATCGTGATCGCCTTCGTCGTCAGCCCGGCGGCGATGTTGCCCTCGTCGTCGGCCGCCAGGCACAGCGACGCCGACAGGCACGCGGCCGCGTTCACGCCGCCGAGGCTGCTCAGCGTCCAGGTGGAGGACGGCGCGGCGGGATCGAAGGACCCGAGCAGCCCGGAGATCCCGCCGTGCGTCTGCACCGAGGCGAGGCACAGCGCCTGCGACTGGCACCAGATCCCGTTCAGCGAGTACGGCAGAGCACGCGCGAACTGCTGGTTCGGGGTCGCCGGGTTCACGGTGATCGCGTGCCCGGTGGTCCCGTCGACCGCCTCGCAGAAGCTGACCGTCGGGCACGAGATGCCGTACAGCGAGCTGAGCCCGCCGCCGTAGGTGGGGACGCTCGTCCACGGCACGAGCGTGGTCGGGCTCACCGTCGTCAGGAGGTTGCCGGAGAAGTCGACCGCGGCGCACTGCGCCGTCGACGGGCACGAGATCCCGACCAGGGGGGGCTGGCACGTCAGCCCGGTGCCCGTGCAGCCGAAGCTCGTGTCGGTGTCGGCGTGGTCGATCACCCACGCGCCCGCGCCGCCGGTCGGGTCGGTGGAGATCAGCGCGTTGCCCGCCGCGTCGACCGCGACGCACAGTCCCGTCGACGGGCACGAGACGCCGCGCACGAGCACCGCTCCGGCGTTGTCGGTGTTGTTCTGCGTCGCGCTCGGGTCGAACTTCGCCACCGCCCATTCCGCCGGCCCGCCGGTCGGATCGGGCGAGGTCACGACATTGCCGGCCCCGTCAACCGCCACGCACAGGGTCGTCGATGGGCACGAAACGCTCGTCATCTCGTTGCCTCCATCCACATCGGCGGCGTGCCACGCCCCGGGACCACCGGCCGGATCGGTCGACCACAGCACCTGTCCGCCTCGGTCGACGGCCACGCACAACACCGTCGATGGGCACGTGATGCTGTCGATCGGCCGCACGTCGACGCCGCCCGGCGCGGTCCACACCAGCGGGCCGGGACTGCTCGCCGCCGCGGCATGCGCGGCCGCCGCGACGCCGAGAGTGAGCGCGAGGGCGGTCAGACAGCTGACGCCCGCGTAGATAAATTTGCGCGCGGACCAGCCCGAGTTGTCTGCAGCGGCAGGTACCATGAAAAACATCGACGCGGCGAGGGGCCGGTTGATGGGCGCGACGCAGGCTACCGAGTGGACGCGGGCCGCCTTCCAGTTCCTCGCATTCGGGCAAGCGATCGTCGAAACCGGCGAAAGCGGGTGGCTCTGAGTCGTACCATCCTGAAAGAGTGAAGTGGCGTCCGCGGTTCCTCGCGGGATCGCGGGCCTTCTAGATCGAGAAGGTGAACGCGATGGAGTTCAAGCAGGCATTGCAGCGAGCGGCCCAGCATGGTCCGACGCAGAGCATCGAGGTCATCTCGCTGAACGAGTACATCGACCGCGTCGCGGCACGGCCGACAGTCGCGTCCTCGGCGCACCGGCGGCTGTACGACATGATCGTGGCGGCGGGCTCGGAGGCCGGCGTCCACGCCGGCGAGATCTCGTACAACTTCTTCTCCGACGAGCTATTCGGACTCGACGTCCCGCTGGAGCGGGTCGTGCGGTACTTCGAGACCGCGGCTCAGGGGCACGAGACGCGGCGGCGGATCCTGCTGCTGTGGGGACCGCCGGGCGGCGCCAAGAGCTCGATCGCCACGCTGCTCAAGCGCGGCCTGGAGGTGTGGAGCCAAACCGACGAGGGGGCCGTGTACGCGCTACAGGGCTGCCCGATGCACGAGGAGCCCTTGCACCTCGTCCCGGCGGCCCTGCGTCCGCAGGCGCAGGAGTTCACGGGCGTCGCGGTCGACGGGCACCTCTGCCCCGTGTGCCAGTGGCGCCTCGACCACGAGCTGGGCGGGGACTTCCTGAACTTCCCGATCGAACGGATCTACTTCTCCGAGGCGCGGCGGGTTGGGGTCGGGACGTTCGAGCCCGGCGATCCGAAGTCGATGAGCACCGAGCAGCTGACCGGCGGCCTGGACTTCAAGGCGATCGAGACGCACGGCTCTGATTCGCACCCGCTCGCCCTCGACTGGGCCGGCGAGTTCTCCAAGTCCAACCGCGGCATCTTCGAAGCCGTGGAGTTCTTCAAGAACCCGGCCGAGTTCCGCAACCTGTTCCTGACGATGGCGCAGGAGAAGCAGTTCAAGGTCCCCAAGTTCGGCTACATCGACTCCGACACGGTGATCCTGGCGCACACCAACGAGGCCGAGTTCCGTGCCTTCATGGCCGACCAGCGCAACGAGGCGCTGAAGGACCGGCTGGCCACGATCCCGGTGCCGTACAACGTCCGCGTCTCCGACGAGAAGCGGATCTACAGCAAGCTGCTGACCTCCGCGGGCGCCCGCACCGATCTCCACATCGCTCCGCACGCGTTGCGGGCGGCGGCGATGGTCGCCGTGCTCTCACGGCTGAAGGACCACGAGAACCTCAGCCTGGTCGACAAGATGAAGCTGTACGACGGCGAGGAGGTCGGCGACTTCAAGCTCAATCAGATCCCTGAGATCAAGCGCGCCGCCGAGCACGAGGGGATGACCGGGCTCGGTCCGCGGGCGATCGTCGACGTGCTGTCGGGCGCCGCGCGCAAGGCCGACGAGGAGCACCATCACGGCAAGTACCTGACGCCGATCATGGCGTTGATCGCGCTGAAGGAGTACATCGATCATCTCGAGACCCCCCGGGAGGCGCGCGAGCGCCTGAGCGCATTCGTCGTCGACGCGCGCAAGGAGATCGACCGCCTGCTGAAGGACGAGGTGCGCAAGGCCTTCGTGCCGGCGTTCGCCGAGCACGCCCAGCGGCTGCTGGAGAACTACCTGACGAACGTCGAGGCCTACTGCCAGGGCACGCGGACGAAGGACCCCGTCACCGGCGAGGACCGCGAGCCCGACGAGAACCTGATGCGCGGGATCGAGGAGCAGGTTCGCCCGGCGGTCCCGGAGTCGACCAAGGACACGTTCCGCCAAGGCGTGCTGATGCGGATCGGGATCGCGTTGCGCCGCTCCGAGCGCCCGCTGACCTACGAGACCGACACGATCCTGGCCGGCGGGATCGAGGAGTACCTGTTCGACCAGCTGAAGGACATCGTCCAGGTGACGCTGTCGAAGACCAACCCCGACCAAGAGCAGGCCAAACGGCTGAACGAGGTGATCAAGATCCTGATCGAGGATCGCGGCTACAACCAGGACTCGGCGCGCGACCTGCTCGACTACGTCGGCCAGCTGCTGCACCGGTGATCTGATGGCGGTCGTCGGCGATTCCGGGCTTCCTCGCGACGAGGGCCGGCGCGACGCGCTGCACCACCGCGAGCGCGTTCAGCGCAAGATCACCGAGCATCTCCGCGAGCGCATCGGCGAGGAGGACATCATCGCCGCCGGTCCTGAGAAGCGCATCCGGGTCCCCGTGAAGGGCACCCGACGCTGGCGCTTCATCCTCGATCGCGAGCTGGGAGAGGGCGTCGGCGAAGGCGACGGCGAGCCGGGAGACGTCATCGGCCCGCCCGGCGACGCGCAGGGTCGCTCCGGCGAGGCGGGGCTGGAGCCCGGCGAGGAGCTGTACGAGGTATGGCTCGACATGGAGGACGTCGAGCAGATCCTGTTCGCCGAGCTGGAGCTCCCACGGCTGAAGCCCAAGCGCGAGGCCGGCGGTGCGACTGACACCGAGGTGGTGTTCGACGACCTGGCCCGCCAGGGGCCGCGGATCGACAAGCGGGCGACGCTGCGCGAGAACCTCGCCCAGAACGCACGCCGGGGCCACGTCGGACTCGGTGGGATCGACAAGCGCGATCTGCGCTTCCTCTCCTACCGTGAGCGGCCCCAGCCCCGACACAAGGCGGTGATCTTCCTCGCCATGGACGTCTCGGGGTCGATGGACGCCGACCGCAAGCGGATGGCGCGGCTGTTCTTCTACTGGTGCGTGCAGTTCCTCCGGCGCCGCTACGACCAGACCGAGATCCTGTTCGTCTCCCACACGACCGAGGCCCGCGAGGTGAGCGAGGAGGAGTTCTTCGGCCGCGTCGAGTCGGGCGGCACCCGCGTGTCCTCCGCGTTTGAGAAGGTGGAGCAGATCCAGCGCCAGCGCTTCCCGGCCCAGGACTGGAACGTGTACGTGCTGCACGTCTCCGACGGCGACAACTTCGCGGCCGACAACGCCCGCACGCTGGAGCTGATCGAGCGGCTGGTCCCGGCCTGCGCGCTGCTCGGCTACCTGCAGGTCGATCCGTCCGGACGCAGCGCGGCGTGGACCGGCGCTCCGTCCAAGCTGTCGGACTTCTACGAGCAGCACGCCTCCGACATCGACGGCTTCGTCTTCGCCGAGGCCACCGACGATCGCGAGCTCTGGCCCGCGCTGAAGAAGTTCTTCGCCAAGGAGGGGGTTGAGGCCGCGGTGCGATGACCGCCTACACGCTGCACGATCTGCAGGAGGTTGACGAGCGTTGCCGCGAGATCGCGGCGGCCGAGCTCGGTTTCGAGACGCACGAGGTCGTCTACCACCTCGTGCAGCCCGAGGAGGTCTACTTCGCGGCGGCCAACGGCCTGCCGGCCCGGTACTCCAGCACCCGCTGGGGAGCGCAGTTCGAGTCCGAATACGGACGCTACCGCGCCGGACAGGGACGAATCTACGAGCTGATCTTCAACACCCGCCCGGTGCACGCGTACCTGATGGAGGGCAACAGCTTCGTCGCCCAGACGCTGGTGATCGCGCACTGCCTGGGCCACGGCTACGTGTTCGACACCAACCGCTGGCTCGGCGCCGTCGACCGGGAGATCATGCCCCGAGCGGCGTCCGCGGCCAAGCGGATCGCCGGCTACATGAGCGCCCACGGCCGCGACCGGGTGGAGGACTTCCTCGACGCCTGCCACGCCATCGCCATCCATCAGCCGCAGGCGCAGCTCGTCCGCCGCGCGCAGGCGCAGGCGCCCGAGCACCGGCCGGGACGCTACGACGAGCTGTTCCCGGAGGAGGTCGCGGCCGACCGGCGGCGGGTGGCCGACGAACGCGAAGCCCTGCGCCGGCGCTTCCCGCGCGAGCCCGAGCAGGATCTGCTGGGGTTCGTCGAGAGTCACGCGCGCGGGCTGGAGGACTGGCAGCGCGACGTGATGTCGATCGTGCACTCGGAGCAGAGCTACTTCCTGCCGCAGCTGCGGACCAAGCTGCTGAACGAGGGCGCGGCCGTGCTCTGTCACCAGGAGCTGTGCCAGCGCTTATTCCTGCCCGCCGACCAGTACTGGGAGTACGAGCAGCTGAACGCCACCGTGCTGCACCGCCAGCACGGCCAGATCAACCCGTACGACGTCGGGGTCGAGCTGCTGCGCGAGATCATGCGGATCGCCACCGAGCCCGACGACGAGGAGCGCGAGCGCTGGTCGTGGGCCGGGGAGGCTGATCCGCTGGCCCGCGTCCGGATGGTCCTGCGCGACTACGACGACGAGGCGCTGCTGCGCGAGTTCCTGACCCCGAAGGTATGCGAGCGCTGTCAGCTGTATGCGTTCGAGCACACGGCCAAGCACCCCCGGCGGATCCGCGTCTCCTCGCGTGAGGCCGACACCATCAGGGAGGTGCTCGTCCGCCAGCACTCCGCCTTCGGGATTCCGACGATCGAGATCGTCGACGCCGATTTCCGCGGCCACGGCGAGCTGCTGCTGGAGCATCGCCACGACGGCGTCGGCCTCGACCCCGAGTACGCTCGCGGCACTCTCACCGAGATCGCGAAGCTGTGGCGCAAGCCGTGCACGGTGCACACCATCAAGGGCAGCGATTCCGAGCGTTCGACCTGGTTCACCGGCTACCCGGACGGGCGCAGCGACCGTCAGGACACCGAGCCGACCGCCGGCGGTCTTTAGAACTCGACGGTGCCCCCGCCGGCCTCGACCAGCGCCTGCAAGCGGGCGCGGCCGTCACCGATCAGCGGACCGCCATGGGCCAGCAGCACGTGGTCGAAGTCGACCTCCTGAAGGACCTGACCGTAGCGCTGCAGCAGCTGCCGCTTCGTCTCCGGCGGGTCGTCCATCAGCGTGTCGGGCACGAACCCGATCGGCCCATGATCTTGCGCGCCGCGCACGATGCCGTCGGCCAGGAACAGCGCCCGCTCGGCCGCGAGATGGAGCGCGTTCTCGTCGGGGCAGAGCGCGCCGATCTCGATCGCGGTCAGGCCGCCGGGGAGCCGTTCGCCCGGGTCGTACGGCGCGACCTCGTCGTGGCCGGTGAACTCGTGCAGCCCGGCCCGCGGGCAGAGCACCGGTGTTCCGTAGGCGCGGACGAACTCGTCGCTCTTGCGGTAGTGATGACGGTTGGAGAGGACGATCGCCGCCGGGGTCGACGAGCGCTCCGCGAACCACTCGATCCCGGCGTCGGGCGGGAGCAGCGGGTCGATCAGCACGCCGCCATCCTCGAGCCAGTACGACGAGACCTCGATGTGGATGTTCGGGTGGACCGCCGTCCAGTGGTAGATCCCGGGGAGCACCTCTCGCATCGGGGCCACGGTACTACTGATTCGCCAGCTTTCGCCCCCAGGCGAAGACGTTCTTCTCGGTGCGCAGGTGCATGAATGTCTCGGTCTCGCGCACCTCGTCGATCGCCCGCACGCTCTCGTTGATGACCCGCAGCAGTTCCTCTTCGGTCTCGCAGACGAGCTCGGCGATCAGGTCGAACGATCCGGCGGTGAGGACGACGTACTCGATCTCCGGCACCTCGGCCAGCTTCGCCGCGACGATCCGCGTGTCGCCGCTGGCGCGGATGCCCATCGTCGCCACGACACCGCGGCCGAGCTGGATCGGGTCGACGATCGCCACGATCCGCATCGCCCCCGATTCCCGCAGGCGGTTCACGCGCTGGCGGGTGGCCGCCTCGGAGAGGCCGACGGCCTTGGCGATCTCGCCGTAGGAGCGGCGGCCATCGGCCTGCAACAGCGTGACGATCTGCTCGTCGAGGGCGTCGAGTCTGCTCGGGATCGCCACTACCTTCGGCTCTTTTGCGCGAACGGCGCTTCTAATATAGTTGCGAACATGTGCTTTTGCCGCTATTCTAGTCGTAGAGATCGATTCGGAGAACCGGGAGAGTGACGATGGCGGCGACTGTAGCGCCAGTGACGGACCCTGATGTGAGCAGCGAGCCGGCGAACCGTGGGCTGCGGCGCGATGCGATCGGCTTCGCCTCGGGCGTGGTCATCGGTGTGGCCTCGACCGCGCCGGCGTATTCGCTCGCCGCCACGCTCGGGCTGGTCGTCGCGGTGACCGGCGTCGGCACGCACGCCCCGGCGGTGATGCTCGTCTCGTTCGTGCCGATGTTCTGCATCTCGGTCGCCTACCGGGCGCTGAACCGCGTCGATCCCGACTGCGGCACGACGTTCGCCTGGGTGACGCGGGCGATGGGGCCGTGGGCCGGCTGGCTGAGCGGGTTCGCCGTCTTCGCCGCCGACGTGATCGTGATGGCGACGCTGTCGGAGATCGCCGGCAAGTACTTCTTCCGGCTCGTCGGGTGGAACAGCGCCGCCAGCTCGACGGCCGCCCTCGCCATCGCCGCCGTGTGCTTCATCGCGCTGATGACCTGGGTGACGTATCGCGGCGTGGAGCTGAGCGCGCGCGTGCAGCAAGCACTGCTGGGCATCGAGGTCGTCGTCCTCGTCGTGTTCGCCGCCGTCGCCCTCGTGAAGGTGTACGCGGAGGGCCCGGCCGGCTCGATCCACCCCTCCCTCGCCTGGCTGAACCCCTTCGCCCTGTCGTGGAGCGCGCTGGTCGACGGCGTCCTGCTCGGCGTCTTCATCTACTGGGGCTGGGACGCCTGCGTGACCGTCAACGAGGAGTCGCGCGACTCGGCCACCGGGCCGGGACGCGCCGCCGTGGTCTCGACGCTCGTGCTCCTCGGGATCTTCGTGCTGGTGTCGACGGCCGGGCAGTCCGTGGCGGGACCCGGGTTCCTGGCCGCGCACTCCACCGACGTGCTGAGCGTGCTCGGGACCAAGGTGTTCGGCAGCCCGTGGGACAAGCTGCTGATCCTCGTCGTGCTGACCTCGACGGCCGCCTCGACCCAGACGACGATCATGCCCACGGCGCGCACGATGCTCTCGATGTCCCGGTGGGGCGCGCTGCCGGCCGCGCTCGGGCGCATCCACCCGCGCTTTCAGACCCCGGCCCTCTCGACCCTGCTGATGGGCGCGATCTCGGCCACCTGGACGGTCGCGCTGCTGGTGGCCAACCCCGCCCAGAGCGTGCTCGGCGACTCGATCACCGCGCTCGGCTTCCTGATCGCCTTCTACTACGGGATGACCGGACTGGCGTGCGTCATCTACTACCGCCATGTGCTTCGCCGGCGTGTGGGCTCGCTGCTGAGCCTCGGCGTGATCCCGGGCGCGGGCGCGCTGATGCTGGCGGCGATCTTCGTGAAGGCGTTCACGCACTACTCCCAGCACGAGATCGGCGGGCAGCTCGTCAACTACGCGGCGCCGGTGGCGGGCATCGAGGTGCCGATCGTGATCGGCTTCGGTTCGCTCGCGCTGGGGATCGTCTTGATGCTGGCGGCGGCGCGCCTGTTCCGGCCGTACTTCCGGCGGCGTCCCGAGGCGCTCGCTGCGACGTGGAGCGCGGGCGATGCTCAATCCACGTGACCGCTGGTCGCACGTCGGTGAGAAGCCCGAATACGCCGGCCTGCTGACGTTCGGCGGTCTCCCCTACACCGAGGATCCGGCGGAGCTCGCCGGAGTCGACGTCGCCATCGTCGGGGCGCCGATGGACGACCTCGTCTCCGATCACCCGGGCACGCGCCACGGTCCACGCGCGATCCGCGCGGCCAGCGCCCAGCCGGGGGCGCACCTCGAGGCCGGGATCGACGCGTGTGACGCGTTGCGGGTCGTCGACTTCGGCGACGCGGCCGTCTTGCCCGGCGATCCCGTCCGCTCTCACGCCGCGATCGAGAAGCTGCTACGCCAGGTGCTGGCCGCCGGCGCGATCCCGCTCGTGCTCGGCGGCGACCACTCCATCGCCGAACCCGACGTCCGCGCCTGCGCCGCTGCGCACGGCCCGGTCGGCCTCGTCCACTTCGACGCCCACACCGACACCGCCCGCGAGTGCTACGGCGTCGAGCTGTCCCACGGCACCTCGATGTACCGGCTCGTCGAGGCGGGCTGCGTCGACCCGGCGCGCTACGTGCAGATCGGCCTGCGCGGCTACTGGCCTGGGGAAGCGGTGTTCGACTGGCAGGCCGAGCGCGGGATCACGTCGATCTTCATGCACGACGTGCGCGAGCGCGGGATCGCTTCCGTCGTGCGTGAGGCGACGGCGATCGTCGGGGGCGGCCCGGTGTTCGTGTCGGTCGATGTCGACGTGCTCGATCCGGCTTTCGCTCCCGGCACGGGGACGCCCGAACCGGGCGGGATGAGCTCGTCGGAGCTGCTCTGGGCCTGCCGGTCCCTCGGCGCGGCGTTGCACGTCGTCGGCGCCGACGTGGTCGAGGTTGCGCCGACCGCGATCGGCACGAGCGACATCACCGCGCTGGTCGCCGCGCGTGTGGCGCACGAGTTGCTGACCGGGATCGCGAAATCAGCCCGTGTTTGAAAGGACCAGCAGTTCGCGGGGGCTGAGCCCGGTCAGCGCGCGGCACTCGCGCCCCAGGTGCGGCTGGTCGGCGTACCCCGCATCGAAGGCCGCCGTCGCGAGGTCGCTGTCGGTGTCGCCGGCCGCGGCGCGAGCGAGCAATCGTCTTAACCGCAGCACCCGCTGCAGCGTCTTGGGTCCGTATCCGACCGCCGCCAGGAACCGGCGGCGGAGCTGGCGCTCGCTGAAGCCGAGCTCGCCGGCGAGCCGGTCGATCCGCTGGCTTGGGTCGAGCAGGCGCGCGACGGCCGCCTGCACCGCCGGGTCCGGCGGTCGATCGCCGGCGAGCGCGGAGGTCATCCCGACCAGCACCCCGAGCGCCGTGGCGGGCTCGGCGTCGTCGCGCAGCTGCCCGTCGCGGTCGAGCCTCAGCTCGGGCAGTGCCACGCGCTGGTTGCGCAGCTCACTCAGCGGCAGCCCGAGCGCCGCGCCACCCGCGCCGGGCAGGAACCGCGCACCGACGATCAGCTCACCGGGGCGCGTCGGCGACAGCCACGCCGCCGTATCCGGCCCGGCCACGACCGCGCCGTGACCGGAGCGCCAGACGATGTCCGCGCATCCGTCCGGAAGCACCCGCACATCGCGCCCGTCACCGCGGCGGGCCCAGAAGCACGCGATCGCGCCGGAGAGAGGCGCGGGAGGGTCGAACTCGCGATACATGTCCGTTTCGTCCTAGACGGGAATCGTCGACGCTGATTCGATTCTCGCATGAGCATCAGGAGCACACCAATCAGCATCGAGTTTCTGGCGAGCGTCGCGGTGATCGCAGCCGACCCTCCGGCGAGTCGGCGGCTGTACGTCGACGCGCTCGGCCTGCCGCTCGCGAGCGGCGCCGACGAGGAGTACTTCCACAGCGAGAAGCTCCCGGGCTGCAAGCATTTCGGCGTCTGGCCGCTGCACCAGGCGGCGCAGGCATGCTTCGGGACGCCGACATGGCCCGCCGAGCGGCCGGTTCCGCAGGTGAGTCTCGAGTTCGACGTGGCCGACGCCGACGCCGTCCAAGCGGCGGCGGACGCACTCGTTGCCGCCGGCCACGAGATCCTGCATCCCGTCCGCCAGGAGCCGTGGGGACAGACGGTCGTCCGCCTGCAATCGCTGGAAGGGTCGATCGTCGGGGTCAGCTACACGCCTGTAATGCACGAATGACGCCGGGCCCGCGCCCCATCCACACTAGGATTCCCGCTCATGCCCGAGATCTCATCGTCCCTATACCGCGCCGGGGAGGGCGAGCCGGTGGTTCTCCTCCACGGGTTCACCGGCCACTGGCGCCACTGGAAGCCGGTGCTCGCCGATCTCGTTGCGCGCTACGAGGTGATCGCGCCGACGTTGTCGGGGCACAACGGCGGCCCCCCGTTCCCAAGCGGGATGGGCCTGGAGAAGGTGGCGGACGCCGGCGATTCGCTGGAGCGTCATCTCGACGAACTCGGCGTGGGCACCGCCCATCTCGTCGGTAACTCGATGGGCGGCTCGCTCGCGCTCGAGCTCGCCAAGCGCGGTCGTGCGCGGAGCGTCGTCGCGCTCTCGCCCGGCGGCGGCTGGGAGCTCGGCGGCCCCGAGCCGGAGCGGATCGCGCGGTTCTTCGCCCGCCAGATGCGGATCATTCGCGCCTCGCGCACGCAGATCCCGCGGCTCATGCGCCGGCCGAGCGGGCGCAAGCTCGCGTTGCGGGACATCATGCGCCACGGCGAGTTGATCTCTCCCGCGGACGCCGTCGAGGTCAGTCTCGATCCGCTCGCCTGCACCGTCGTGGGCGATGTCCTCGCGAGTCTCCGCGCCGGTCGGGCGCACGTCGAGGACCTCGACCAGGTCGCGGCGCCGACGCTCCTGGCCTGGGCCGAGCTCGACCGGATCCTCCCACTCGAGACCTGCTCTGCGCGCTTGGAGCGAGAGATCCCGAACGCGGAGTTCCGGGTCCTGCCGCGCGTCGGGCACGTGCCCATGTGGGACGACTCCCGCCTCGTCGTCAAGACGATCGTCGACTGGGTCGACGCGCACCTCGCGACGCCGGTGGCAGAGGACCTCTCCCTCGCCGGCGAATCCGCGAGCTGACGGCGCCGGCTGGGCGTCTTACGAAGGCGGGATCGGCAGCAAGGCGGCGACGACGGTGCCTTCGCCTGGGGGGCTCTCGACGCGCAGCTCACCGTTGAAGGCGGCGGCGCGGTCGCGGAGTCCCAGCAGCCCGGAGCTGCCCTTGGTCGACGCGCCACCGATGCCATCGTCGCGGATCTCGAGCCACAGTACCCCGCCGTCGACGGCCGCAGTTATCCGGGCGCTGCCGGCGCGGGCGTGCTTGACGACGTTGGTCAGCGCCTCGGCGACGATGAAGTAGGCCGCCGCCTCCAATGCCTTCGGCAGTCGCTCGGCGCTGACCTCGACGGACACGGGAATGGCCACGCGCGACACCAGGGCACCGACCCCCGCGCGCAGACCGCCCCTGCTCAGCGCGGGCGGCAGGATCCCGTGCGCGAGCTCGCGCAACTCGTGGTTGGCACGCTCGGCGTTCGCGAGCGCCTCGTCAACCAGTTCCACCGCCGGCCCGGTGGTGTTGCCCAGCGCCTCCCGCGCCAGCTTGAGCGTCACCATCGTGTGCACGAGTCGCTGCTGCGCGCCGTCGTGCAGGTCGCGCTGAATGCGCTGGCGCGCCATGTCCCCAGCGGCCGCCACGCGGGCGCGCGAGGCCATCAGCTCGGCCCGACCCTCGGCGTTGGCAACCACCACGCCCACGAACTCGGTGAAGTGCGCCATGCGCTCCTCGATGTCAGCGGGAAACGGGTCACGCCTCGTCGCGGCGACCATGGCTCCCCAGAGCAGCCCCTCCATCACGACCGGGCTCGCCACCACCGATTCGCGGTCGCGCCTATCCACCCGAGCAGACCGGCCCGTGCGGAACACCTCGGTGATGGCCGGCGAGTCGTCTCGCTCCACACGGCGCCCGGTCTCCCGCACCCATACGCCCGCCCCGGCGACGACCGTCGCGCCACCGCCTGCCTCGAAGCGGACCACCGCGGCATCGTCGGCGCCGAGCAGCGGACCGACCTCCTCCGCAACGGCCCGGAGGATCTGGGCCGGGGGCACGCCGCGGGCGACGGCCGTGGCCAGGCGACGCAATGCCGCCTGCTCCTCCGCGAGCTGGCTGAGCTCGTCGCGCCGCGCTCGCCCGGAGCCGAGCTGTGGGATTCGTGGGATGCGCAACCGGCCGTCGCGCTCCTGCTGAAGGCGGCGGAGATGGCTTTCGACGGCGCGGGCGGTGGTCGTGACGATGGCCAGCGTGTGCGGGTGTACGTGCTTCTTCAGACCGGTCACATCGATGACGCCGATCAGCTCGCCCGTCTCTGGGTCGTGGACGGGGGCCGCCGCGCACGTCCACGCCTGTACCGGCTCGACGAAGTGCTCCGTGGCGAAGATCTGCACGGAGTGATCCGCCGCCAGGGCAGTCCCGATGGCGTTGGTCCCAGCGCTGGTCTCGCTCCACAGGGCGCCCTCGGTGAAGTTCATCGAGTCGGCCGCGAGCGAGCGGACCCTGGCGCTGCCCTCGAGCGCGAGCAGCATCCCGGCCGCGTCGCTCACGACGATCAGCTGGTCCGGCTCGACAGCGATCGAGGCCAGGCAGTCGCGGATCAGCGGCGCGGCCTCCCCCAGCGGATGAGCCTGCCAATGCTCGGACGCCTCCGCACGATCGGAGACCGCCGCGGCCAACCGGCCCCCAGAGGGATCGACTCCCGCGTCGAGCGAGCGGCGCCAGGAATCAGCGACCGGCGAGCGAACGCCGTTCACGCCGCCCCCGCTGAGGAACCGCTCCCAGTCGCGCCGGAGCTCAAGGGCCCGACGCGC
The DNA here is from genome assembly GCA_035552615.1 of Solirubrobacteraceae bacterium. Classification (GTDB taxonomy): domain Bacteria; phylum Actinomycetota; class Thermoleophilia; order Solirubrobacterales; family Solirubrobacteraceae; genus Palsa-465. The sequence goes on along the minus strand of DASZLC010000209.1, from coordinate 145 downwards.
GGGCGGCATGGCCGCGTCGATCGCCAGCCACGGATTCTGGGTGTCTAGCCGCGCCATCCGTCGAGATCTCTACAGCCGGATCTTAACGGTGACGCTTCGCGGCCGGCTGGGAGGACTCGGCTGTTGCGCAAACGTTGCCGGCCGC
>DASZLC010000208.1:0-4407 GCA_035552615.1 Solirubrobacteraceae bacterium | reverse complement strand
GAGACTCGGCGGCATGCCAGCTGCTCACTCTGATCCCAAGCGCGGCGCTCGCGCCGCCTACCACCCCGGCCTGGACGGGCTGCGGGCGTTCTCGATCATCGCCGTGCTGCTCTACCACGGGGGCGTCGCCTGGGCCGGCGGGGGCTTCCTCGGCGTCGAGGTCTTCTTCGTCCTGTCCGGGTTCTTGATCACGTCCCTGCTCGTCGGCGAGTGGCGGCGCCGCCGTACGATCTCGTTGCGCTCCTTCTGGGGACGACGCGCACGGCGGCTGCTGCCGGCGCTGCTTTGCGTGGTTGCGGCGATCGGTGTCTACTACACCCAGGTCAGCCCCGACCAGACTGTTCCGGGGTTGGAGGGCGACGGGCTCGCGACGCTGGCGTACGTCGGCAACTGGCACCAGATCGCCGCGGGCAGCAACTACTTCGTCGCCAATGGCCAGGTCTCGCCGCTTGAGCACACGTGGTCGCTGGCGATCGAGGAGCAGTTCTACATCGTCTGGCCGCTGCTGGCCCTCGCCATCCTGTCGGCCACGAGTCGGCGCGCGAGGCGCCGCGAGCGTGGCGCGGAGCGCGACGCCGAGCGCCGGCCGCTGCGGGCGCTGCTGCTGTTCAGCCTGCTCGGCATGCTCGCGTCGGCGCTCGATTCCGCGCTGCTGCTGCACAGCGGTCACGGCATCGACCGCGTCTACTACGGCACCGATACGAGGGCGTCCGGACTGCTCGCCGGGGCCGCGCTGGCGGTCGGCCTGGCGCTGGCCGACGCCCGCCGGCGCCCGGCCGCCGGCGCGAGGTCGACGCGGCGACGAGTGGCGACGCCCGCGGCGCTGCTTGCGCTCGCCGTGGTGCTGTCGGTGATGAGCGCGGCCACCGGCTCGCCGCTGTGGCTTTATCCGTACGGGCTGCTGCTCGTCGATGCGTCGGTGATCGTGCTGATCTCGGTGGTGGTTCTTGCTCCGAGCACGCCCGTGGCGAAGTTCTTCGAGCTCGCACCGCTACGCTGGATCGGGACGCTCTCATACGGGATCTACCTGTGGCATTTCCCGCTGTTTCTGTGGCTCGACAGCGCCTCTACCGGTCTGGACGGGGTCGCCCTGCTGGCGCTGCGGCTGGCGATCACGCTTTCGATCAGCGTGCTCTCCTTCTACGTGATCGAACGGCCGGTCCGCCAGCGGCGCGTCCCGGCCTGGCTGCTGCGGCCGCTGGTGCCGCTCGCCACCGGCGCGACGGTGGCGGCGTTGCTGGTCGCCGGTGCGGTCGAGACGACCGGCACGCTGCAACTGGCCGCGGTTCCGGCGCAGGCGAAGGTCCTGCCATCGCTGCGGGGCACCTCGCGGCCCTGCCCGGTCAGGCTGGCCGACAGGCCCGGCTACGGCCTCGCGCCACTGTCGCCGGCCGAGGCGGCCAAGGACGAGCCCGCCTGGCTGGTCGGACACAAGTTGAAGTGGGGGCGCAGTACCACGGTGGCGTTCACCACCTGCCCGCCGAGGCGGATCATGGTGATCGGGGATTCGCTGGCGTTCACGCTGGGCGTCGGCCTGATGGAGAACGAGCAGGCCTTCGGTGTCGAGGTTGCCGACGCGGCGATCCTCGGATGCGCGTTCAACAATCAGGGTCAGCTGAACTCCCGCGGCAAGTGGGAGTCCCAGTACGCGGGCTGCCCGAATGCGCTGCAGACCTGGGCCGCCGACGAGCGCGCCCTGCACGCGCAGGCTGTCGTGATCGAACTCGGATACCGCGACGAGTTCGACTGGAGGCTCGACGGCCACCTCACTCACCTGGGCGAGTCGGGCTACGACGCGGTGGTCCGTCAGCGGGTGCAGCGCTACATCCAGGTGCTGGGTCGCGGCGGCACCCCGATCCTGCTGCTGACCGTTCCCTGGTCTGAACCGCCGGCGCTCCCCGACGGGTCGCCGGCACCGGCCGCCTCGCCCTCCCGGCACGCCGTGATCAACGGCCTCCTGCGGTCAGTCGCGGCCTCCCACCCCGGACAGGTCCAGGTGCTTGACCTCGATCGGCTGATCTCACCGGGAAACCACTACGACGCGATGATCAACGGGGAACTGTGCCGCTTTGACGGAGTCCACTTCACGGTCTACTGCAGCCGGCTGATGCAGCCGCCGGTGCTCGAGGCGGTTCGCAGGATGATCGGCAACTAGTGGTCGCCTCGCCTCCCGGCTCGCCTCCGGCTGGCACGCGAACTACGCTTTGCCGATGGCGGACGCAGGGCCGGCCGGCGTGTCACCGATCGCGCGACACACCTCCACACCACAGGAGCTCAAAGACCGGCTGGCGGCGGAGCGGACCGGGATGGCGCACCTGATCTACCGCGATCTCGACGGTGCCCAGGTGATCTGGCCGTTGCCGCTGTCGGACTCGGTGCTGACGGTCGGCCGTGACGGTGACTGTGACATCTCGATCCACTGGGACAGCGAGGTGTCGGGCGTCCACGCTGTGGTGCAGATGCTCGGCCGTCGCTGGACCGTCACCGACGACGGGCTATCGCTCAACGGCTCGTTCATCAACGCGCAGCGGGTGAGCGGCCGCCACAGGCTCCGTGACGGTGACGAGCTGCGGGTCGGGCGCACGACGATCGTGTTTCGTTCGCCCGACCGTCCCGGCGCCGGCACGACACCGGGCATCAAGGGCGCCGGCGTCGTGGCGCTCAACGAGATGGATCGGCAGGCGCTTGTCGCGCTGTGCCGGCCGTTGCTGCTCGACGGTGACGTGCTGCCCGCGACCAATAAGGCGATCGCCGAGGAGCTGCACCTCAGCATTCCGGCCGTCAAGAAGCGACTCGCCTCGTTGTTCGTGCGCTTTCACTTGACCCACTTGGAACAATCGGCCAAACGCACGCGGCTCGCGGTCGAAGCACTCCAACAGGGCATCGTCGGCAGCCGCGACCTGTGAGTCGCGGTCTGTCGTCGCCGCGCGGTCAATAAAACTTCACAACCTGCCCCTGACGCCGTAGGATTCGGGGGGGTTCCGCGGCGTTCGGATACGGGGTAGCGGAACAAACCGGGAGGGAGTTCGCGGGGCGACGGGATGACGGCGACGGCTGCGGTGCCAGCATCGGACGAGACGTTCGGTGGCTACCGGATCCTCGAGGTGATCGGGACCGGTGGGATGTCTGTCGTCTATCGCGCCGAGCAGATTTCGTTGCGCCGCGAGGTGGCGCTCAAGGTGCTAGCGCCCTCGCTCGTCGACGACGCCGAGTTTCGCGAGCGCTTCCGCCGCGAGGGCCGGCACGTCGCGGGGCTGGAGCACCCGAACATCGTGACCGTCCACGACTGCGGCGAGGTCGACGGTCGGCTGTATCTGGCGATGCGCCTGGTCCGCGGCGTGACACTCGCGCAGTTGATCCGTGACGGCGAGCTGAGCGCCGAGGAGACCGTACGGCTGTTGATCCCGATCGCCGACGCGCTCGACATGGCCGCGGCGGCGAACGTCGTCCACCGTGACGTCAAGCCGCAGAACATTCTCGTCGACCACGACGGGCGCCCCTACCTCGCCGACTTCGGCGTCGCCAAGGCGAGCACCACGATCGGCTCCAGCGCCACCGTCGGATTCGTCGGCACCTACAACTACGCGGCCCCCGAGCAGATCCTCGGGCGACCGGTGACGGCCTCCGTCGACGTCTACGGGCTGACGGCCGTGCTCTTCGAATGCCTGACCGGCGCGCGGCCGTACGCCCGAGAAGCCGAGCCCGCGGTGCTGCACGCGCACGTCAACGAGCCGCCGCCCACGGTGATCCGTGGCCAGCCCGGTTGCGATCGCTGCAATCGGCTGATTGCGCGAGGCATGGCCAAGCGCCCCGCCGGCCGCTTTGCCAGCGCCGGCGAGATGATCAGCGAGGCCGCGGCGCTCGTCGCATCGCTGCCGGCTTCACGCCGAAAGGCCGTACCACCATTCACGCCGGCCGACCATGCGCCGCGCTCCGGCGATAGCAGTCCGGGCGCGGCCACCACCGCGGGCTCAGCCGTTGCCGGCGAGCTGCGGCCGCTCGCGCGGGTGCGCTGGCGGGCCCGGTGGGTCGTGGCCGGTGTGCTGGCGAGCGCGCTCGGGCTCGCGCTCGCCGTGGTGCTGCTGACAAGCGGCGGCGCCGCGGCGGTTCACCGCCCGACCACCTTCACCGCGAGCTTGCCGCCGTTCGTCGCTCGGTACAAGAGGCCGTGGCGACAGGCGGCGCGGGGAACGCTCGTCGCCGGCGACGCCACACTGTCGGCGGCAGTGTCCACCCGTCCGACCGCCGTGCCCGGCGATGTGCCGCCGGCGCTGGTCCGCAGCTACGGTCACCCGCTGGCGTCCGCCGATGCCGATGTCGCCGGACACACCGGGCGCCGGTATGAGTGGTCACCCCTAGGGGAGTCGGTCGTCGCCTACGTGCTGGCGACGCCGGGCGGCGAGAGCG
>DASZLC010000207.1:0-22034 GCA_035552615.1 Solirubrobacteraceae bacterium | reverse complement strand
GTGCCCGGTTATCGACGCCTCAGCCGACGCCGAACAGCGCCGCGCATCCCGGCGACAGCGACACGGTCGCGGTCACCAGCTTCCCCTTCGGCGCCGTGCCCGACGTCACCGCACCGGTCAGCTCCTGCTGCAGCTGCGGGATGCAGACGGTGAGCGCGTTCACCTTCGCCTGTAGCGGCACCTCGCCGCCCTGCACGCCACCGACGGTGCGCTTCAGGCCGTCCACCGCCTTCGCCAGATCCTTCACCTCGGCGGATGACGGCGTGCCGGCGACGGCGTGCTGGAGCGTCGTCAGCTGCCGGTGCGAGGACGCGAGCTCGCCCTGCAGGGCGGAGATCCGCTCCGATAGCGCGCCGGTGCGCGGCTCGGTGGTGAGCGCGATCGCCCCCACCCCTCCGGCGATCAGCGCGATCAACGCCACGAACGGCAGCAGGATCTGGTGGCGGCGAGGCATTGGGCCGCGGCTCGCACGACGGCGCTCGAGCTGAACGTCCCGGTCGCGCGGGGCCGGACGGCGCGGGCCGCTCACCCGCCGCGGCGGCGGACGCCGTGGCGGCTCGGAGCCGGAGCTACGCCGGCGCCCAGGCGGCGCGGGGCGCGACGGCGGGGCCGTGGGCGGCGCGGGGGCGACGGCCGGCGCGGGGCTCGGCGCGGGGGCATCGAACCCCCAATCACCCACGTCACGCTGGCGCCGCCGGCTTTCTGGTTCCTGATACGTGGCCATCAAACCGGGCAGCGTGGCAGCCCGACCCTTCCTCCGCAAGCCATGAAACGGCACTGCCGCGGGGCTCAGACCTGTTGCAGGTTGGCAGCGCCCGGAGCTTCGGCCAGCGCCCGGCCGGCGGGATCGGGCCGATCGTCCCCGACGGGACGGCTCGGGTGGCGGCGCTCGGCGCCGATGTCGACGACCGGCAGCGCGCGGTCCAGCCAGCCCGGGAGCCACCAGGTCAGCCGGCCGCCGAGGCGCAGCGCGCACGGCAGCAGGATCAGGCGAACGATCGTGGCGTCGATCAGGATCGCCACCGCCAGGCCGACGCCGAGCTGACGGATCGTGGCGACGTCGGCCGTGGCGAAGGCCAGGAACACGCCGGCCATGATCGCCGCCGCCCCCGCGATCACCCGAGCGGTGCGGGCCACGCCGTAGTCGACGCCCTCGGTCGTCGAGCCGGTGCGCAGCCAGCCCTCGCGCATCCGCATCAGCAGGAACACTTGATAATCGAGCGACAGCGCGAACACGACCGCGAACATCGCGCTGACGCTCAGCGCGTCGACGTAGCCGGGGCCGCCGATGATCGGGTGCGGCCCGCGCGTGAGCAGCGACAGGACCCCGAACGAGGCGCCGACGCTCAGCAGGTTCAGCAGCACGCCGATCAGCGGCGCGAACAGCGAGCGGAACACGACCATCAGCAGCAGGAACGTCGCCAGCATCAGGACCCCGATGAGCAGCGGCACCTTCCGCGCCGCGGCCGCCGCGTAGTCGCGCAGCTGCGCCGCCGGACCGCCGATCAGGACCGTCGAGTTCGTCTTCGCGGCCAGGGTGGCGGCGATCCGCTGCAAACGCTGGCGCAGGGCCGCGGTCGACGCGGTGCGCACGCCGGAGCGCGGCACGATCAGCAGCCGGGCCGCCTGACCGTTGCTGGCGACGTTGACGATGAAGTCGATGCCGGCCTTCTTCGCGGCCGGCGAGCCCTCCAGCGCGGCGAGCACGAGGTAGCCCGATCCGAAGAAGCCCGGGTTGTGGGCCAGCGTGCCGAGGATCGGCGCGTGCGCCGGCGTCGTCCGCGAGGCGTTGCGGGAGCCCGAGTTCAGCGCCGAGCTGAGCGCGGCGGCCTGGCGCTGCTCGCCGCTCAGACCGCTGGCCACCGCGGCGGCGCCGTTCTGCAGCGCCGCGAGGCGTGCCGACAGCGCGGCTGTGCCACCCGACAGGGTGCCGAGGCCCTGCGTCATCGCGGACTCGCTGGCGGCCAGCCGCTCGATGCCGCTGGCCAGCGCGTGCTGGCCGCTTTGCAGCTCGGAGATCCGCGCCGGCAGGCTCCCCGCGCTCTGCTGCAGCTGGTTGGCGGAGGCGCTCAGGCGTGCGGCCGCGGCGGCGAGCGTGTCAACACCCGCGCCGGCCGCCTGCTCGCTGGCGGCGTCCTGGTTGATCTGGCTGGCCAGGCTGCTCGCCGACGCGTTGGCCGACGAGGCGTTGGACAGATCGGACTGGGCGGCCTGGACGTCGGCGACGACCGCCCGGTACTTCGGGTCCAGACGGCCGAGGCGCATACCCGAGAGGGCGCTGGCGGCGCTGCCGAGCTCGCCGTTGGCGCTGCCCACGCCCGATGGGGCGTTGCCGAGCGCGGCGACGGAGCCGCTCAGGCTGCTGAGACCGGACGCCTCGCTCTTCAGCTGGCGGGAAAGTGCGGTGAGCTGCGGCTGGGCGGCGCCGGCCGCCGCGCCCTCGGAGCGCAGTGCGGCGACGAGGTTGTTCGCGCCCGCGGCGATGCTCGCCCCGCCGGTGGCGATCCGCCCGGCGGCGCCGGCGGCCTGGCTGAGGCCTGAGTCGATCTGCTGGCTGCCCGAGGCGGCGTGCTGGAGGCCGGCCTGCAGCGCGCCGACGGCGCTGGCGCTGCTCCCGCCGCTGGCCAGCTTCTGCACGGCCGCGGTCGCCTGGGCGAAGCCCGACTGGACGCCGTGGGCGCCTGAGGCGGCCTGCCCGAGGTCGCTGTTCAGGCCGCCGATCACCTGCGCCGAGCGCTTCAGGTTGCGGTTGCTGGCGGCGACGGAGCTCTCGGCGTGAGCGAGCGGAGCGGCGCGCTTGGCCAGCTCGGCCGGACCGACGATGTCGGCGACGTCGGGGTCGCGGGCGATTTGATGCTGGGCGGAGGCCAGCGCGTCGAGGCGCGGAAGCGTGGTAATCGCACCGCTGTGGGCCACGATCAACAGCTCGAACGGGGTCACCCAGCCGGCGCCGACGCCACGGCTGACCGCGGCGTAGTCACGCGCGGCGGCGCTGCCGGAGGGCAGCTGACGAGCATCGGGAGGGCCGGTGGCCAGCGACAGCGCCTGCCAGCCGACCACCAGCAGCGCGGTCAGTGAGACGCCGACGACGGGTACCGACCGCGCCAGGCGGGCGGCCCGGGAGGCGCCAGGAGCGGTGGCGGCGAGCTCGTGCTCGGCGCCGTGGCGCCGGATCCGGTGGCCGAACAGGGTCAGCGCCGCGGGCACGGCGAGCACGGTGCCGACGACGCTGGCCGCGGCGACGATGATCACGCCGACCACCGCGGAGAGCAGCAGGGTGCCGGCGGCGACGGCAAGCGCCAGCAGCATCAGGATCGTGATCGCACCGCCGGCGAAGGCGACGGTGCGCCCGGCGCGTAGCGCGGCGACGCTGGCCGCGCGCGTGACGTCACCGGGATCGGCGGGATCGACCAGCTCGTCGCGGAAGCGCGCCACGACGAGCAGCGAATAGTCGACGCCGAGCGCCAGCCCCATCATCGACGCCGCCGTCGTGGCCAGCTCGGTGAGCGACAGCGTCTCCCCGAGCAGCCCGATCAGCCCGAAGCTGCTGAGCACCGTGCCCAGCCCGAGAGCGACCGGGATCATCGCCGCCGTCGGAGAGCCGAACACGATCAGAAGGACGATCAGCAGCACCGGAATGGCGATCAGCTCGGCGCGATGGACGGCCCGCAACGACGCGCTCTGCAGCTCGGCCGCAATCGAGTCGACGCCGCTCACCTGCGCGGTGACCGGCGCGGCGATCGTGTCGTGCACGACGTTCTCGACGCTCCGCTCGGTCGCCGCGGCGTTCACCCCCGTGCGGGGGGTGATCGCCAGCAGCACCAGAGCGCGCCGCGGCGACGGTCTGAGGTTCCGGCCGAGCGTTCCACCGTTCCAGGCCGAGACGACCTGGGCGCCGGGCAGCTTCGCCAGCGCGGCGGCGAGCTGCGGCCCTTGGCGGTCAAGCGCGGCGCGGGGACCTGCCAGCATGATCGGCGCGGAGACGCTCGCGCCGAACTCGCGCTGGAACAGCTGCGACTCGCGGGCCGACTCGCTGCCAGGAACGAGCAAGTTCGTGCTCGCCAGGCGCGTGCCGACGTTCATGCCGATCACGGCCAGCACGATCGTCACGGCGAGCCAGCTGCAGATCGCGCCGCGGGGATGCCGAACACCGAACGTCAGGATCCGGGACAGACGCGTCCACTGCCGGGGCGGTGGCGACCCCGCCGGTTCGGCGGCGCCAGAGGCGGAAACGGGTGGCTCCGAGAAGGACATAAGGGGTCGCTTCGACAGCGACCGCCGTGTACCGGTGGCCCCTGCCTGCCGGTGGTATCGGCCGCCGCCCGACCACGCTTGAGGACGTATTCAGGCGGCCGCCCGCTCGACCACGTCGAGCGTGAACCGCGGGCGCATTCCCGACCGTTCGTACAGCGCGCGCGCACGGTCGTTCACCGACAGCACGCCCAGCTCGGCGCGCGTCAGCCCGGCCTCCGCGTACTGAGTGAACGCGCGGTGCAGCAGCGCCCGGCCGAGGCCCCGGCGCTGGTGGTCGGGGGCGACGGCCAGGATCGCCACATAGCCGGTGCGTGGGCCATCATCGCGTACCCGGCGGGCGTCCCGTCGTCGGCCTCCCCGGATCCTGCCACGGTAGGCTGGTGCCTCAGTGAGCGAGCTCATCGATCCCGCCGCGGTCGCCTACGCCGACCGGTACACGAGCGCCTTCACCGGCGCGCTGGCCGAGGCGGCGTCCTGGACTCAGGGCAACACCGACACCCCGCAGATGATGAGCGGCCTGGCTGAGGCGCGGCTGCTGGAAACGCTGATCGTCGCCGGCGGCGCCAGGCACGTGCTGGAGATCGGCACCTTCACCGGCGTCGGCACGCTGACGATGGCCACGGCGCTGGCCCCGGGCGGACGCGTCACCACGCTCGAACTCGATCCTGACAACGCCGCCGCCGCACAGCGTCACTTCGCGGCGAGCCCGGTCGGCGACCGGATCGAGCTGGTCGTCGGCGACGCGCTGGAGACGATCGCGGGCCTCCCGGGGCCGTTCGACCTCGTCTACATCGACGCCTGGAAGGCGGACTACCCCGCCTATTACGACGCGGTCGTCGGCAAGCTCGCCCCCCGCGGCGTGATCGTCGCCGACAACCTGTTCCGCGCCGGCGCGGCGCTTGACCCCGCCGTCGAGGACCCCGGCACCGTCGGGATCCGCGAGTTCGCCCGCCGGGTGCAGGACGACGCGCGCGTTCACAACGTGCTGCTGACGATCGGCGACGGCGTGATGCTCGCCTGGGCCACACCTCACTGAGCTCTTCAGGCGCGTGGTGGTGAGACTCCCCGGGACGCCGATCCATGGTCGTAACCCACCACGGACGCGTTCCGGCCCTGACCGAGCCGGGTTATGCATCGCCGGCGACCCATAACCCGTCGCGGTTGCAAGGATTCCCGTTCGTTGTCGGGTTGTGGCCATCCGGGTCGCCGGACGTAGTCGCGGCACACCGCCACCGCGCCGACGATCGCGCGAGGGCGAATAACGTCGCACGGTCACCGATCGGCCGGGACCGTGCTGCAAAATGTGCCGCCACCGACCCTTAAGGTCGCGCGGTCAACCCGGATCGAACTGAGTGATGCGTTTTACAGGTAGTCGCCGAGCGATACGGGCGCGACGCGTCCGGCTCCCCGATCACCCCTCCCCTCCGCAACCCTTTTGCGAATCCATCCCGGCCGTCCGGAGCCCGACGTGATGACCTCTCAGTAGTAGTCCTGCACGGTGAACGTGGAGCGCACCGAGTCGCCGCCGCGGCTGACCTGGACCTGGTAGAGGCCGGGCCCCGACGTGATCGTCGCCGTCTGGCCCGAGCCGATGCCGAGCGTGGCGACCTGCCGGCCGCCGGGGACCCGGACGGCGCGCGCTGTGGGGGCGGAGCAGAACGTCGAAAAGAACAGGAACGAGCAGGTGCCCTCGTACTGCATCGAATAGACAATCCTCCACTTCTGCCCGTAGATGCGGAACACGACCGAATGCCCACCGCTGGTGCCGGCGGCCGAGAACGAGGTCACGGACTGCCACCGCGGCGTCTCGGCGGCGTACAGGGTGACCGTCGATCCGCGATGCCTCCGCGTCCCCGCCGACGGGCTCTGCTTGTAGATCGTGCCGGGCGTCGCGCCGGGGTCCGGGCCCGTCAGCACGTTGACCTTCAGGCCGGCGCGTCCGAGCGTCAACCGCGCGTCGGCGCTGTCGTAACCGGTGACGTCGAGGACGCGGACGGGCGCGGGTCCGCGGCTCAGCGTCACCGTCACCGTGGCGTGCTCGTCGACACGCGCGCGCGCCGCCGGGCGCTGCGCGACGGCGCGACCGGCCGGAACCGTTCGGCTGTACGCGGCGCGGAAGCGCACCCGTAGACCGGCGCGGTGCGCCCGCTCGGTGATAGCGCCGCGACTCAGCCGGCCGAGGGCCGGGACGGTGACCTGCCGGTGATTGCCGACGAGCACGGCCGCGATCACCAGCCCCGCGAGCACCGCCAGCACGACCACGAACGCCGCGATCGTCCGCCGGCGGGCCGCCGGGTTCCAGCGCCGGGGCGGCGAGCTCGGCGGCGCGAGCCGCGTGCGCTCCACCGGGCTGCCCCCGCGCCGGTGACCGTTGACAGGTCCGCGGCTCGGCGACGACAGCGCGGCCGGCCGGCGCGGCGGCGCCGGACGGCGCGGCGCGGCGCGGCGTGCCGCCGCCAGCGCCTGTGCCATCTCCCCCGCGTCGCGATAGCGGTCGGCCGGTGCCTTGGCCAGCGCCCGCATCGCGATCGCGGACAGCTCGGCCGGCACCCGGGACGGCAGCGGGGGCGGCGACTGGCGGTCGTGCGACAGCGCCAGCTCGACGACCGAGGTCCCGGTGAACGGCGGCTCGCCGGCGAGCATCTCGTACAGCACGACGCCGACGCTGTACACGTCCGTGGCCGGCGAGGTCCGGCGGCCGCGCCCCTGCTCGGGCGCCATGTATCGCGGCGTCCCGACGACGGTGGCGAGCGCGCCGTCGGTCGACCCCTCGGCCAGCCGGGCGACGCCGAAGTCACCGACCTTCACGTGCCCGCCGGCCGAGATCAGGATGTTGGCCGGCTTCACGTCACGGTGGATGATCCGTCGCGCGTGAGCGTGCGCCAGCGCGCGACACAGCTGCTCGGCGAGCGCTGCGGCGTCCCACGCCTCCAGCGACCCGCGCGCCAGGCGCCGGGCGAGGCTCTCGCCCTCGACCAGCTCGGAGACGTAGTACAGCCCCTCGTCGGCGTGCCCGACGTCGTAGATCTGGACGATGCCGGGATCACTGACTCGGGCCAGCAGCTGCGCCTCGCGCTCGAAGCTCCCCACCCAGTCGGGGTCCTCCGCCCACCACGGCTTAATCACCTTCACGGCCACGGGCCGGGCCAGTCGCCGGTCCACACCGCGGTAGACCCGGCCGAACGCACCCTCGCCGATCACGGCGTGGAGCTCGTAGCGGCCATCGAGGGCGGAGCCGCAGAGGTCGGGAGCGACGGGCATCGGGGCGAATATCCGGTTCGGCCTGCCGGCACATGATCGCCGATCGCCCGCCGGTGCCCCCTCTGTAGCATCAGGAAACTCCGATGGCGACGAACATCACGCATCACGCGGTCGGCGTCACCTGGGTCGAGGACAGCGCCATGGCCCGGGCCGCGCACGCCGTGCGCGACGACGGACACGTGTGGCTGATCGACCCGTTCGACGACACGGCGGCGCTCGCCGCCGCGGCAGATCTCGGCGACCCCGTCGGCGTGATCCAGCTGCTCGACCGCCACAACCGCGACGGCCAGGCGATCGCCCAGGGGCTCGGCGTGCCGCTGCTGCGCCTGCCCGTGCAGGTGGCCGGCAGCCCGTTCGAGGTGATCTCAGTCGTGAGCCAGCGGTGGTGGAAGGAGCTGGCCCTGTGGTGGGAGGCCGAGCGGACGCTGATCGTGGCCGAGGCGGTGGGCACGGCATCCGCGTTCGCGCTCGGTCGCCGGCTCGGCGTCCACCCGATGCTGCGGCTGACGCCGCCGAAGGTGCTCGGCAGCTACCGCCCCGAGCGGGTGCTGGTCGGGCACGGCGTGCCCGTGCAGGAGGGCGGCGCCGCCGCGCTGAACGAGGCCCTGTCGGGATCCCGCGGCGACATTCCCAAGCTGGTCCTGAAGCTGCCGTCGTTGATTCGGGGCGGCTGAGATGCCCAACCTGACCTATTCATCCGCCAGCGGACAGCTCGGCGCCTACCTCGCCGTGCCGCGCGACACCGATCCCGCCCACGCCAAGCCGTGGCCCGGCGTCGTCGTGATCATGGACGCGCTCGGCCTCAGCGACGACATCCGCGAGCAAGCCGACCGGCTGGCCGCCGCCGGCTACCTGGCCTTCGCGCCCGACCTGTACTCCGGGCGCGGGCTGCGCTGCGTGATCGCGACGCTGCAGGCATCACGCTCGGGCACCGGCCAGGCGTACGACGACATCGAGTCTGCGCGCCAGTGGCTCGCCGCGCGCGAGGACTGCACCGGCCGCGTCGGCGCGATCGGCTTCTGCATGGGCGGCGGGTTCGCCGTGATGATCGCGCCCCGCTACGACTTCGCCGCGGTCTCGGTGAACTACGGCGAGGTTCCCAAGGGCGCTGCCGAGCGCCTCGCCGGCGCCTGCCCCGTCGTCGCCTCCTACGGTCGCCGCGACCGCACCCTGCGTGGGCGCGCCGAGCGCCTGGAGCAGGCCCTGGAGGCGCTCGGCGTCGAGCACGACGTGAAGGAGTACCCCGACGCTGGGCACAGCTTCATGAACCGGATCAACACCGGTCCGCTGGTGAGCCCGGTCCAGCGGTTCGCCGGGTTCGACTACCACCACCCCTCGGCCGAGGACTCGTGGCAGCGGATCCTGCGATTCTACGACCACCACCTCGCCGACGGACGGCCCTGAACGCACTCTGGACCGGACCTCGCGGCCCGGCCCAGTCCGACGGCTGCGCTCGTCAAGTGAGCGCTAATCAGTGCCGTTGAGCCGGCCCGCCAGCTCCTCGGCGTCGCTGCGCAATTCCGTCAGCTGGTCGCCGACGTTACGACGGGCGCTCCTCGCCTCACGGCGGACGCTCGCGACGTCGCTCTCGGCCCGACGACGGGTCCGGCGCACCGCCGTCTCGCCGCGACGCTCGAACCGCCTCAGCGACGTCGAGCGCCGGCGCGGGTCGGAGTACTTGCGTACCGTGCCGATCACGGTGTCGCGCGCCTCCAGCGCGGCTCCGACTTGGATCAGCACAAGCCGCTCGGCCTGACGTGCGGCGGCCTCGGCACGCGAGCTGGCGGCATCAACGGACCGGCTGAGCGCATTCCCTGCCTGGGACGCCGTCGAGCCGGCGCTCCGCGCGGTGCTGCGGGCCGAGCTGCGGGTCCGCGAGGCGGAGCGCTTGGTGGCCGACGCGCTCTTCGACGCGGCGTTGCGCTTGCGGGTGGCAGCGGCCTTGTTGGCGGCTGCCTGGCGTTGTGTGGTGGTCGGTTCGGCCATTGCGGTCGAAAGACTCCTCCTCGTGTTGGGATCGTTCGGTTACTTGAGGCATACCGCACAGCCGCCGAATACAAACATGCGTTCGTGGTGACAGACGTCACAACTCGGACGGCTCCTCCAGCACCGTGGACGCCTCCAGCCACGCCGTCTCCAGCTCGTCGCGCTGCGCCAGCAGCGCCTGGCGCTCACGCTGCAGCTCGCCGAGCCGGACGTGGTCGGACGCGTGGGCGGCCATCTCCTCGTGCAGCGCCGCCTCGCGCTCGCTGGACCGCTGCAGCGCCCGCTCCAGCCGCGCCAGCTCCCGGCGCGAGGCGCGCACCGCCGCCCCGCGTGTCGGCCCGGACGCCCCGCGGGGCGAGACGGCGTCCGTCGCCGCGGTGGCCCGGCGCGCCAGGTACTCGTCCATCCCACCCGGCAGGTGCCGCAGCCCCCCGTCACCCATCAGCCCGAACACGTCGTCGGTGACGCGCTCGACGAAATAGCGGTCGTGGCTGACCACGACGAGCGTTCCCGGCCACCCGTCGAGCAGATCCTCCAGCGCCGTGAGCGTGTCGATGTCGAGGTCGTTTGTCGGCTCGTCGAGCAGCAGCACGTTCGGCCCGGCCATCAGCAGCCGCATCACACCGAGCCGCCGGCGCTCTCCCCCCGAGAGGTCGCGCACGAACGTCCGCGCGCGCTCGCCGCGGAAGCCGAAGCGGTCGCACAGCAGGCCCGCGGTAATCTCGCGCCCGTCGCTCAGCGTCGCGCGGCGGCGCACTCCCTCCAGCGACTCCAGCACGCGCTCGTCCTCCGGCAGCTCGGTCGCGTCCTGCGACAGCAACGCCAGGCGCACGGTCTGCCCGCGCTCCACGACGCCGGTGTCGGGTGCCAGCTCGCCCGCCAGGAGACGAAGCAGGCTGGTCTTGCCCGAGCCGTTGGCGCCGACGAGCGCGGCGCGCGAGCCCGGACCGAGACGCCAGGTGAGGTCGCGCAGGACGGGCACATCGCCGAAGGCCAGCGACACGTCGACGGCGTCCAGCACCTTGTCGCCGAGCCGCGTCCCGGCGAACCGCAGCAGCTCGACCGTGTCGCGCGCCGGCGGCTCATCGGCGATCAGCGCGCTCGCCGCCTCAATCCGGAACTTCGGCTTCGCCGTCCGCGCCGGCGGCCCGCGACGCAACCACGCCAGCTCCTTGCGCACGAGCTGGCGCCGGCGATCCTCGCGCGCGGCCTGCAGCCGGTCGCGCTCGGCGCGCGCCAGCACGTAGGCGGCGTAGCCGCCCTCAGAGGCGTGGATGGCGCCGTCGGAAACCTCCCAGGTGGTCGTGCAGACGGCGTCGAGGAACCACCGATCGTGTGTGACGACGAGCAGCGCGCCGCGCCGGGCCGCGAGATGCGCGGCGAGCCAGGCGATCGCCTCGACGTCGAGGTGGTTGGTCGGCTCGTCGAGCAGCAGCAGCTCGGGTCCGCCGAGCAGCAGCGCCGCCAGCGCGATCCGCCGCCGCTCGCCGCCCGACAGCGACGCGAGCGGCGTGTCGAGCCCGGCCGGGAAGCGCGCCAGCGCCACGCCGCCGAGCAGCCCGTCGAGCACGGCTCGGAAGCCCGCGTCGGCCGCCCACTCGTGCTCGGCGCGATCCCCGACCAGCGCCGCGCGGATCGTGCCGTCGCGGCCGAGCTCGTCGGCCTGGCCGAGCCGGGCCAGCTCCAGCCCGCGCTCCCGGACGACGGTCCCGGTGTCCGGGGTCTCGGCGCCGGCGATCAGCGCCAGCAGCGTCGACTTGCCCTCGCCGTTGGCGCCCACGACGCCGATCCGCTCGCCGGCGGAGACCCCCACCGTGACGGCGCCCAGCACCGTCCGGCTGGCGTAGCCCTTGCCGACGGCGTTCAGGTTGACGATGTTGCGGACGGCCGGCGGCACGGCTCAGCGGCGGACAGCTCAGGCGGCCGTGGCGGCCTGGAGGATCGCCTCGACGATCCGCGGCCACAGCGGCCGCGGCAGATCGTGGGCCATGCCGTCCAGCATCAGCAGCCTCGCCCCCGGGATCGCCCGCGCCGTGGCGCGCCCGCCCGAAGGGACGATCAGCGGATCCTCAGTTCCGTGGATCACGGTGCTCGGCACCCGCACGCCCGCCAGCCGCCGCGTGCGGTTGGGCGTGGTGTTGATCGCGGCCAGCTGCCGCGCCGTGCCGGCGGGATGGACGCCGCGGTCGTAGGCGCGCTCGGCGAGCCCGCGGAGCCGGGCCGGATCGGGCGGGTAGGTACGCGAGCCGATCGCGGTCAGCGTCTCGACCGTGTCGGCGATGTACCCCTCGCGGTCGCTCCGAACGCGCCGCAGCAGGCGCTGGAGCATCCGCGGCGTCGGGTTGCCAACGCGGCGGCTGCCCGTGGTCGACATGATCGAGACGAGCGCGCTCACCTTCTCCGGATGGTCGATCGCCATCAGCTGCACGATCATCCCCCCCATCGAGGCGCCGACGACCGGGCAGCGGTCGATCCCGAGCTGGTCGAGCAGGCCGGCGGCGTCGTCGCCCAGCGCGCTGAGCGGGTAGGCGGTGCCGCGCCGGTCGCGGAGCAGCAGCTGGCGCAGCGTCGGCGGCCGGTTGTCACGGAAGATCGTCGAGCGCCCGCAATCGCGGTTGTCGAAGCGGATCACCCGGTGACCGCCGGCGGCCAGCAGCCCGCAGAACTCGTCCTCCCAGAAGATCATCTGCGAGCCGAGCCCCATCACCAGCAGCAGCGGTGGCGCGTCGTCGGCGCCGAACGTCTCGTAGCACAGCTCGACGTCCCCGACGGTGACGAAGCGCTCGGTCTGCGACTCCACGGACATGCGCTGAGCGTAGTCGCTCGCCGCCGAGCTTTAAGCTTGGCTGATCCCTGCGCGTCATCGTCGCCCCCGGATGCGCCCCGCCGGAACCTCCTTGCGCGCCATCCAGGCGTCCCGGCTGCGCGTCGCTGCGCGCGGGCAGCGGCGGCGGAGATTCGCCCTGACGGTGGTGGCGGCGCTGGCGTTGACGATGCTCGTGGCGTCGCTGGCCGACAGCAACCCGGACGCCGACGACGGCACCGGGGGGGCGTCCGGGGCGCCCGCCACCGCGACGGCGCGGGGACTGTCGATCTCGCTCGGTCCCACCGTCGGCCGGCCGATTCCGGCGAGCTTCCTTGGCTTCTCGATCGAGTACCCGTCGGCGGCAAACTACTTCGGCACCCCGACCGCCCCGAACACGGTGTTCCAGCAGCTGGTGAAGAACCTCGACCCGGGGCAACGGCCGGTGCTGCGCTTCGGTGGCGACAGCACCGACTGGAGCTGGTGGCCGGTCCCAGGGGTGAAGAAGCCGCCGGGGGTGACGATCTCGCTCGGGCCGCGGTGGACGTCGATCGTCCGCGCGGGGCTTGCCGCGCTGAACGCCTCGGCGATCCTGGGGATCCAATTCGAGGACGACAGCCGGAAGGTGGCGGGCTATGAGGCCGGGCAGCTGCTGAGCGGCCTCGGGCGCGGGGCCGTGGCCGGGTTCGAGCTCGGCAACGAGCCCGAGGTCTACGGCGCGCTCGGCTGGTACCACACCGCCGCCGGCGTCCAGGTGCCAGGCCGGCCCCGCTCCTACGACGTCGGCACCTACCTGCCGGACTTCCGGTCGATCGCCTCCGCGCTGCCGAGCGGCGTGCCGACCGCGGGTCCGTCGACGGGCGCGCCGCTCTACCAGGCGGCGGTCCCGCGGTTCATCAAGGCCGAGCCGCGCGTGAAGTTCATCACGCTGCACCGCTACCCCCTGCGGCGCTGCAATACGCCCGCGAGCTCGCCGAAGTCGCCGACGATCGCCCACCTGCTGGCGCGCAGCTCCTCCGACGGGCTCGCCTCCTCGCTGGCGGCGACGGCGGCGGTCGCGCACGCCGACGGCGCCCGGCTGCGAATCGACGAGCTGAACAGCATCTCCTGCGGCGGCGATCTGGGCGTCAGCAACACCTTCGCGACGACGCTGTGGAGCCTCGACACGCTGTTCGCCATGGCCCGCTCCGGCGTCGACGGCGTGAACGTCCACACGTTCACGGGCTCCTGGTATGAGCCGTTCGCCTTCACCGACAAGGGGGGCGCCTGGCAGGCGCAGGTGATGCCGCTCTACTACGGGCTGCTCGCGTTCGCCGATGCGGCCCCGCCCGGCGCTCGGCTGCTGAAGGTCGGCCAGCCGCCGATCAGCACATTGCGGATCTGGGCCACCAGGGCAACCGACGGCAGCGAACGGATCGTGCTCATCAACGAATCCCCGACGACGGCGCGGACGCTGTCGCTCCCGGCTGGCCGGGCGACGGCGGCGACGCTCACCTCGCTCACCGCCCCCTCGCTGTCGGCGACGAGCGGCGTCCAGATCGGCGGCGAGGCGTTCGCCCCGGAGACCACCACGGGCCTGCTCGGCGGCTTGCCCGCGGCACCGAGCGTGACGGCGGCGAACGGTCGCTTCGCCGTCCCGGTGCCGGCCGCCAGCGCCGTGATCGTGACGATCCCCTCCTCGGGGCTGTAGCGTGCCGCCTGTGTCGAGCGAATGGCCGGCGGTGTCCTACGCGCAGTGGAGCGAGACCTGCGACACGCTGCACGCCTTCACCCAGGTGCTCGGCAAGCTGGCGGTGGCGCTGGCCCCACCCGAGCCGCAGCTTCAGCACGCGGCTCTCCGGCTGACGGCGCGCGGTTGGGAGACGGCACCGCTCCCGGCGCCGGATGGCTCGGGCGCCTTCGCGGTCACGCTCGATCTGCGCCGCCACGAGGCGGTCGTCGAGCACACCAGCGGACCGGAGCAACGGACCGCGCTCGGTCCCGATCGACCCGTCGGAGAGGTCACCCGCGAGATCCTCGCGGCGGTTGGGCGGGTCGCGGGCGGGGTCACGATCGACCCGACCCCCCAGGAGGTGCCGTGGACCGTGCCGCTCGACGAGGACGACGAGCACCGGCATTACGACCCGGACCAGGTCGCCGCCTACTTCGCCGCCGCGACACACGCCGCGCTCGTGCTCGCCGCCTTCCGCGCGCCCTACCGCGGCCGCTCGACCCCGCTGCACGCCTGGTGGGGCTCCTTCGATTTGGCCGCGAGCCTGTTTTCCGGACGCCCGGCCGATCCGCCCTCGGACGAGTTCATCATGCGCAACGCCATGGACGCCGAGGAGGTCGCCGTCGGCTGGTGGCCCGGCGATCCCCGCTATCCGAAGGCCGCGTTCTACGCCTACGCGCATCCGGCGCGCCCGGAATTCGCCGCGGCGACGCTGGCACCACCCTCCGCGCGCTGGGACGCCACGCTCGGCGAGTACCTCCTGGACTGGGACGACATCCGCACCACGCCCGATCCGTACGCCCTCGCCCTGGAGTTCGCGCGCTCGGCGTTCCACCACGCCTGCATGGCGTGCGAGTGGGATCCGACGCTCCTGGCCAGCGCCGAGGGCAGCCCGCCGCCCGTCGCCTGAGGTCAGGCCTCGCCGCCACCACCGGGCTGGTAGGGCGGGGCGACGCCCCAGCCCCATCGCGGCACCGGGGCGTGTGGCGCCGTCTGTGCCCCGGGCTGCGAGTTGTGCACCGCCAGCCGCGTGCCCCATTCGGCGTATCCCATGATCGCGGCGCGGAACTCGGGATCGGCCGGAAGCTCGGCGTCATCGGCCGCGCGGCTGAGCAGCGTCACGAACGCCAGCCGCTGCTCCGGGGTGATCGCGAGGTCACGATGGTGGGCGAGCATCTGCTCATAGCCCCCGCGTCGCTCGGTATACGCGGCCGGGCCGCCCATCACCTCAGCCCACCAGTCCGTCACATGGGCGCGATGCTCCTCGCTCACCCGCCCGCCGAACATCGCCGCAATCTCCGGCGCCTCGCGTTCGACCAGGTCGTAGAAGCGGTTCAGCCAGCGGGCGAACGCCTCCCGTCCGCCGGCCCACTGGTAGATCGTCGAGCTCTCGCCGCTCATCGACCAGACGCTACCGCCGTCCGGCCACCGGCGGCCGGTGGGGGCTCGCCGAGTCGCCGGAGGGCGGAAACCGAGCCTCGTTACTCGCTCGGGTCGTACTTGAACGAGATCCCGAGACGGATTCGATAGTTCAGCACGCTGCCGTCCTGGATCGTGAGGTCCTGCCGCACAACCTCAGCGACGCGCAGCTCACGCACGCTCTTCGCGGCGGTCTCGACAGCAACTCGCGCCGCTGCCTCCCAGGACTCGCTGCTGACACCGACGATCTCGGTGACGCGATAGACGCTATCCGCCATATGCACCTCCCATCAGGGTTTGAGCCAGAGCCGCGAGTCTTACAGGCCCTCGGACCGTGCGGTCAAATCCTTCGCCACACGCTCAGTGCACGGTGCCCAGCCACCGCAGCAGATGGTCGGTGACGAGCTCGGGGGCCTGTTGCTGCAGCCAATGCCCGGCGTCTGGGATCACCTCGCTGACACGTAGGTTGGTCACCCAGCCATTCATCACGGCGGCCGGCATGAAGCGACGCACGGGGTCTCGCTGTCCGGTCAGGAAGAGCGAGGGTTGGGTGATGCGGCGCTCGGCCACATGCGCGGTCCGCTCCCAGTTGCGATCGAGGTTTCGGTAGTAGTTCAGGCCGCCCCGGAAGCCGGTTCGCGTATACGCATCGACGTACACCTGAAGCTCGGCCTCGGTCAGGAATGCCGGCGTCGGGGGGCGCTCTTCGCGGTCGGCCGCCCAGGCCGCGTCCCACACGCGCGGCGTCGCGAGCGTCCGCCGGACATCACGCTCCAGGGCCGCCTCGGCCACGCCCGGCTCCTGGAACCAGACCATGTAGAAGTCGGCGCCGAGGTGCTCGCGCATCAGACCGACGGGCGGCGAGGGCGCTCTCGGCGCGAACGGGACCGACAGTGCACCGACCGCACGCACCCGCTCGGGATGCAGCCACGCGACCTTCCAGGCGACATCCGCGCCCCAGTCGTGCCCGATCACCGTTCCCTGCGCCGCCTCGGCCTGGTCGAGCAGCCCGAGGACATCGCGCGCCAGCACGTCGATCGCGTATTCCTCCGCCGCGGGTGGCGCATCGGAGTCGCCAAAGCCCCGGAGATCGGGCACCAGCAACCGGTATCCCGCCGCCGCGAGCGGCCCAATCTGGTGTCGCCACGAGAACGCGAGCTCGGGAAATCCGTGCAGGAGCACCACGACCGGCCCATCCGCCGGGCCGTGCTCAGCCACCGCGAGCTGAATGCCGTTGACCTGCACGACGCGAACCTACCGGAATGCGGCGTAAAGTCCCGCCGCATGCCCACATTCTCCCTGCGCCTCATCGCTCCGCGCCCGAACTTTGCCCAGACCATGACCGACGCCGAGCGGGAGATCATGAGCAGCCACGGCGCCCACTGGCGCCCGTACCTCGAGCGTGGCGACATGGTCGTGTTCGGACCGGTCCTGACCGACGATGACTCGTACGGTCTCGCCGTTGTCCAGACCGACGACGAGCACGCGCTGCGCGATTTCGCCGCGCACGACCCGGTCGTGACGACCGGAACGGCCGCCTTCGAGTTCGGGCGCATGGCCGCGGGGCACGTTCGCGAGCGGTGACCCGGCGCTACCCCTTGGGCGGGAGCGTCCGGGCGTAGGCGACGCTGCGCTCCACCCACCGCTTCAGCTGTGCCTTCGTCGTCACGCCCTCGGCCGCGACGCGCAGCCACCCGTCCATCTGGCGTCCGCGCATCACGAACGGGTCGGCGTGCGGCTTGGCCCGCATCGTGTCGGTGTCGTCGGGATCGAACCGGAGCAGGAGCCCGCCCTCGCGGCTGGCGGCCACGGACATGTGGCCGTGAACGAGGAACGCCAGTCCGCCGAACATCTTCTGCTCGGTGACGCCCTCGACGTCGGCCATCAGCTCGCGGATGCGGTTGGCGAGGTCCTCGTCGTAGGCCATGCCGGGGATTGTGCCGCGTCGGTTCTCGATATGCGCGCCACGGGCAGGCGGCGGCAGCGTCAAGGCGGCAGCGAAGAAGTTCACTCTCGGGGGCCTGTCGCATAAAGCCTGACGGTCCGTGCTCTCGTGTCATGGCCGGGCAGGCTCCGGGTCTACAGGGCGTGTCCTTGGATGGCGGGTGTGGTCGGAGCGGAAACGGCGTCTGGGGAACGGGGCGGCAGGCCGTGCTGGTGCTGACTGCCGTCGAGATCGGCGTGCGCGAGGTGAACACGGTGGCTGCCGTCCCAGCCACCCCGGCCCAGCAGGGCCCATAACGCAACACTGAACCGGGCGCGGGCGGACCGGGTGACGGTATGCAGCTGAGGGATGTAGAACGCAGCACGGTCAGGCTTGAGTGCTGTGACTGTTGCGTTGCGGGCCATGTTGCCGCCGCGACCCGGTGGCGATTGTTCTCGGATAGCGACCACTATCGCCCAGCTCGCATCGCCGTCGGCTGCGTCGGCGACGGGCTGCAAAACGCTGAACGACGCTGGGGACGGGCACACCTCCGCACCACCCGTAACCGCGTGTCCGGCGCCAACACGCCCCGGCTCGGCCACGATTTTGCAACGCCCTCTCGGATACGCCGGAGCGCTCAGCGTCGGCGAGGGGTCATCCCTCGCCGACGAACTCGGCGATCGCCAGCTCCCACTTCTCCAGCGCCGCCTCGACCACGTTGAGCCCGCCGGAGGGGAGCCACATCAGCACGCGGCGGAATCCGGCGTCGGCGCACTGCTGCAAAACCTCCGGCTTCGGCGGGACCCCCATGGCCATCACATCGATCGGGCGATCGGCGCGAGCGCGGAGCTCGGCGGCGCGGTCGAACACTCCCCCGCGCGCGTAGTTCGGGATCCATGCGTCGCCGTAGGCGAGCACGCGGTCGAGCACGGTCGGTCCGTTGCCGCCGACGAGCACCGGGGGGTGCGGCCGCTGCGCCGGCTTCGGCCAGGACCAGATCCGCTCGAACTGCACAAACTCGCCCTGGTAGCTCGCCTCGTCCTCGGTCCAGATCGCCCTAATCGCCTCGACCCGCTCGCGCATCAGATGCATCCGGGTGCGCGGGTCGGTGCCGTGGTTGCCCATCTCCTCGCGGTTCCAGCCGGCACCGACCCCGAACTCGAAGCGGCCGCCGGACAGGTGGTCGATCGAGGCGACCTCCTTGGCCGTGATGATCGGGTCGCGCTCGGTGACGAGGCAGATGCCCGACCCGATCCGCAGCGTCGTGGTCGCCTCGGCGGCGGCCGCGCAGGCGACGAACAGGTCATAGGTGTGGCTGTACTTCCGCGGCAGCTCGCCGCCGCCCGGGTACGGCGTCTGGCGGCTGGCCGGGATGTGCGTGTGCTCCGGGAACAGCAGCGATTCCTGGCCGTGCTCCTCGACGATTCGGGCCAGCGTCCCCGGCCGGACGGCGTCGTGGGTGGCGAAGTATCCGACTCCGAAGTCCATCGCTCGATCCTACCCGCGCGTCGACCCGCCTCCGACCAGGATCGCCTTCACGACACGGATGATGCTGTCCCTCAGGTCCGAGAGCCGCCGCCCGTGTTGCAGCGAGATCACCATCAGCTCGCGCAGGCCGCCGACGATGATGATCGCGGCGTCGAACGACAACGGCGCGATCTCGACGTCGTGCTGCTCATGCCGGCCCGCCTCGACCAGATCGACGAGCGCCTGGGCGAACCGCTCGGTGACCAGCCGCTGCTGCTCGGCCCCGTCAGAGCCGAGGCTGGGAAGCTCGCGCACGAAGCTCTGGTGCAGCGCCGGGCGCGAGCCGAGGCTGTCGATGTACGCATCAATCGCCTCCTCCACCTGCTCATCCCACGACCGACCGGGATCGACGGCCTCGGCGACCAGCTGCATCGTCTGCGCGATCGTCTCGGCGAACAGCACCAGGAAGCAGGCGTCGCGGTCGCGGAAGTGCTCGTAGAAGGTGCGACGGCTCGTCTTCGCGATGCGCACGATGTCGGCGACCGTCGTGTCGCGGTAGCCCCGCTCCTCGATCGACGTCGCCAGCGCCGCGATCAGCCGATCGCGCTGGTCTTGCTCCACGTCATGTGAGCATACGCTGCACGGTGACGAGCCCGCCCTTGGCTGGGATCATCGTCACGTTGCGCTGGCGCGGGCGCTCGGGCTCCGAGCTGGGGGCGGTGAGATCGACGCGCTCGGCGAGCGCGCGCACCACGACGCGCTGCTCGGCCATCGCCAGCGTCGCGCCCAGGCACCGGCGGATACCGCCGCCGAACGGGATCCACGTGTACGTCCCCGGCTTCACGTTCATGTACCGGTCGGGCTCGAAGCGGTGCGGGTCGGGGTACACGTCGGAGCGGTGGTGCAGCGCGATGATGCTCATCGCGATCGGCGTGTCGGCCGGCACGACGTACTCGCCGAACCGCCACGGCCGCTTCACCTGACGCACGACGAACGGGATCACCGGCCGCACGCGCATGCCCTCGTTGATCGTCGCCTCGATGTACGCCCCGGCGTCGTCGTCGGCGTCGCGCACGACCGCCCGCAAGCGGTCGTAGGTGGCCGGCGTGCGGAGCAACCGCTCGAACGTCCAGGCCAGCGAGTTCGCCGTCGTCTCATGGCCGGCCAGCAGCAGCGTCAGCAGCTCGTCGCGCAGCTCGTGGTCGGTGAGCGGGCGGCCGTCCTCGTCGCGTGCCTCCAGCAGCAGCGAGAGGACGTCGTGGCGGCCGGGGATCACGCCGAGCGCGCGGCGCTCCGCGATCACCGCGTACATCCGCGTGTCGAGCATGTCGAGGAAGAACTTCATCGTGCCCCGCGGCTCCACCCGCCTGATGTTCTGCAGCTCGGCGAGCCGCCAGAAGATCGTCGAGGACCCCTTCATCAGACGGCTCACCAACACCCGCAGCCGCCGGCCCGAGCTGCGGCCGGCGCCGCCCGGCTCGATCCCGAACACACCGCTCATGATCACCTCGAGCGTGACCGCCTGCATCCGCTCGGCGAGGCGCAGCGTCTGCCCCGTCTGCCAGGTCGACAGCTCCTGGTCCACGACGCGCTCGATCATCTCCACGTACCGGGCGACGGCGTCGCCGTGGAACGGAGGCAGCAGTAGTTTGCGCTGGCGCATGTGGCGCTCGCCGATCAGCGTCAGCACCGAGTTCGGCCCCAGGATCGGTCGCAGCGGCGACTCGCCGGTCAGCGACGGGGCGTCGGCCGGGTTCGCCGTCATCAGCGACTTCACGTGGTCAGGATGGGTGGTGACCACGAACGGCTCCGGCCGCGACGCCAGCTTCAGCTCCCACACATCACCGAACTGCCCGAAGCTGCTGAGCGTCGAGCCCATCGGGTCGCGGACGAAGCGTGCCGTCTGGACGGACATCGGCGCGCGAGGGCCCGCCGGGACGCGGATCGGCGTGGTGGCATCGACGGGTCCGGCCGGCGAGGCGGGCGCGGTGCGCTCCCGGAGCTCAGCCTTCGGAGCGATCGGGGCGGCGGCGTCGGCAACAAGAGAGCTCATGGTACGTCAGCGTACCACAGCGTCAAGTGTTGTCATCGCAGCTCGGCGAAGAAGTCGTGGCCGATCAGCCCGAGCAGCTCGCCGAGCAGATCGTCCGGGACCGCCTCGGGATCGATCCCGGCCTCGATCCCGAGCCCGTTGCTGACCGCAAACAGGATCACGGCGAGGCGCTCGGGCTCCATCGGCAGCTGCGCCCCCGTGCTCTCTGACAGCTGCCGCAGCGCCCGCGCGACCGCACCACGCGCCTCGCGCCGGCGCTGGCGCAGGGCCAGTCGGGTGTCCTCGTCGTGGTAGGAGAGCGCGAAGTACTCGGCCAGCAGCCGATGCCAGACGGCATCGGAGCGGATCGCGCCGATCAGCACGGCACCGACGCCCGCGGCCGCCGCGCGAGGATCCTGGGCGATGCTGGCCAGCGCGGCGGTGAGTCGCTGCATCGCGTGCTCCTCCATCATCGCCAGCACGAGCTCATCCTTCGAGGCGAAGCTGGAGTAGACGGCGCCCTTGGTCATGCCCGCGGCGGCCGCGACCTCGCTCACCGAGGCCGCCGCGATGCCGCGCTCGCCGAACACCTGCAGCGCCGCCGCCAGCACCTTCTCGCGCGTCTGGGCCCGGGTCGGGCGCGTCCGTTCATTTGCCACTTGACAGCACCTCATTGAGGACGATACCGTCGGGTATCGTAATTCGATTCCGTTCGGAATCGTAATGGGAGAGGGAGAGAACCATCGTGCGTACCCGAAGCGTTCGGCTCATGATCGCGCTCGTGCTGAGCGCCGTCTCGCTATCGATCTTCGCCGGCTCGGCGCTCGCCGCCGGCGGCAACAACGACCCCTCGTGCGTCCCGACCGCCGCGCACCCGGACCCGGTCGTGCTGCTGCACGGCCTCGGAGCGACGTACTACGAGGACCTGAACCTCCTCCAGGCCCAGCTCGCCACCGACGGCTACTGCACGTACTCACTCACCTACGGCAGCCCTCCCGGCTTCCCCTACGTCGGCGGCCTGGCCGCGATCGCCACCTCCGCCCCGCAAATCGCGCAGTTCGTCGAACAGGTGCTGGCCGAGACCAGGGCGGCCAAGGTCGACCTCGTCGGCCACTCCGAGGGCGCGTTCCAGTCGCTGTACGTGACCAAGACACAGGGCATCGCGGACCGGATCGAC
>DASZLC010000206.1:0-4000 GCA_035552615.1 Solirubrobacteraceae bacterium | reverse complement strand
GACGAGTCGCCCGAGCCGCGCCGACTCGGCCGCGATCCGATCCAGAAAGCGCTGCTGGGAGTCGCCGTCCCACGTCACGTCGGGCTGCATCAGGCTCGACGCGTAGCCCCGAATCGCGGTCAGCGGCGTACGCAGCTCGTGGCTGAGGCGCGACAGAAAGCCGCGCTGGAGCTCGCGTGAGCGCTGCAGGGCGGCCGCCTTCTGGTGAGCGAGCCCGGCCTCCTCGCGCTCCAGCGCCAGCCGCAGCGAGTGCGAGGCATCCTCGATCAGCGCCGTCTCGTCCTCGGAGACGCGCGGCTCGCTCCAGGCGGCGAGCAGGACCGTCGGCCCGCCCGGCGCGTTGAAGGGGACGGCGACGATGCGGGTGCCGAGGCCCGCGGACACGCGGCGGGCCAAGCCGTCGCGGCGCGAGTCGGTGAGCGGTTGCTGAAAGGCGCGCGTGAGCGCTGCCGAGATGCCGGCGGGATCGGCGCCGTCGCGGCCCGCGTACGCGCGCAGCTCGGGCTGCTCGGCGGTGCCGGTGACGAGCGCCACCTCGTCGGCCTGGAGGCCGCGGCGCAGCGAACCGAGCGCGATCGCGAAGCGGTCGGCGACGGGAACCGGGCCGGCCAGCGTCTCCAGCATCTCTCTGATGGTCTCCAGCACGCGGTTGCGGGCGGTGACCTGATCGAGCAGGCGCTCGCGCTCGACGGCGCTGGCCACATACCCCGCGTACAGCGAGAGGAGGTCGAGTTCGTCGCGGTCGGGGGCGCGCGGCTCGGGCCGGAAGACGGTGATCACGGCGCTGACGCCGGCGCGCCCCATCACGGGCACCGACCACGATCCGGTGATGCCCGCGGCGCTGAAGTCGCCGAACGCCGCCCAGCCCGTCCCGCCGCGGAGATCCTCGCTGATCACCCGCTCCTCGCCCTCCGCCGCGCGCCCCGCCGGGCCGCCGGCGGCGCCGAGCGGGAGCCGCGCGAAGCGCGCCACCTGGTCGGGCGCGAAGCCGAGCGCGGCGGCACAGGCCAGCGAGCGGCCCGACACCTCGTGGATGCACATCTGCTCAGTGCCGAGCGCGGCTCCGAGCGCGGACAGGATCAGTGACAGGCTGGAGGAGGGGTCGGCCGAGACGAGGCTGTCGGCGAGCCCGTGCAGGCGGGTCAGCTGGCGCCGGGCCGAGGAGTCGACCTGCTGGCCGGACAGGAGTGCCGTCACGTAGTCCGGGTGGGTGTCCTGCGGCTCCACGTCGCCGACCACGCGCCCCTGATGGAGCACGACGATCCGGTCGGCGAGCCGGAACAGCTGCTCGACGTCGCGCCCGGCCAGAACGATCGCCACCCCGTCGGCTCGCACCGCGGCGATCAGCGCCTCCACCTGGCTCGTCTCGGCCAGGCCGAGCGACGCCGTCGGCTCGTCGAGCACGAGCACCTGGGGGCCCCGGCTGAGGGCCCTCGCCATCGCCACCAGCTGGCGCTGGCCGTTGGACAGCGAACCGACGAGGCGAGTCGTGTCGGCGATCGGGATCCGCAGCCGGTCCAGGAGGGACGAAGCGGCGGCATGGAAGCGCGCGTCCGAGAACATCAGCCGCGGTGTCTCGCGGCCGAGCATCACGTTGCCGGCCACGTCGAGGTTGTCGCACAGCTCGAGGTCCTGCCAGACGACCGCCACCCCGTGCCGCCCGACGGCGGCGGGGTCGGACGGGAGCGCCTTGTCGCCCAGGACGATCTGTCCGCTGGCGGGGGCGATGTCGCCCGCGATGCAGCGCACCAGCGTCGACTTCCCGGCGCCCGGCTCGCCGGCGATCGCCACGAGCTCGCCGGCGCGTACGTCGAGCCGCACATCGGACAGCGCGCGCACCGAGCCGAAGCCGACGGTGAGCCCTGAGATCCTCAGCAGCGGCGACGTTTGGGTGACGTCGAGCTGGCGCGTGGCCGTGGCCATGACATCAGCGTACGCTCATGGGTTGCCGTCGAGGGGCGGGTGCTCGGTCCTACGGGTCCGCGCCGGCATTGCCGTCGGTCACCGCAGCCATCAGCTCGTCGGCGTTCAGGATCGCCAGCAACGGGCGCGCCGAGGCGCGGACGCCCTCGGCAGCGGCGCCCACCCGGTCGGCGGTGTCTCTGCCGAGCGGCGCCTGCGCCAGCGCCAGCGCCCGGGCCAACTCGCCTCCCAGCCGCTGCGCGTCCTCCAGGAACGCCAGCGACAGCTGGGCGTTCATCAACACCGGCGCGCTGATCAGCAGCATCGTCATGTACGTGCGCACCTCCTCCGACGCGGCGTCGCGGGACTCCGGATCGTCGCGCACCGCGGACACCACGCTCGCCGTGCGCCCGGCCTGCGCCATCAGGATCGCCGCCTGCGCGGCGATGGCCCGCGACCGCTCGCGCAGCTGGCGGGCGCTCACGACGCGATCGGCGACAAGCACGGTCAGCAGCAGCACGAGCATCCCGGCCACGACCGACGTCGTGAAGTCGTGCCGCCCCCACCACTCCCGGACGCCCGGACTGAGCACATCGACGAGCACCAGCCCGATCGTGGTCGCCAGGACGATGATCGCCCCGAGCTGCCTTGCGGTCGACGACGAGCCAGCGCGCACGCGGGCCGGGAGGATAGCGGCGTCAGGCCGCCTGGCGCTCGTCGTGTGAGATCCAGGTGGCGTACATCTCGGCGTAGCGGCCACCGCGCGCGACGAGCTCCTCGTGGGAGCCGAGCTCGGCGATCCGCCCGTCGTCGACGACGACGATCCGGTCAGCCTTCATCGCGGTCGTCAGCCGGTGGGCGATGAGCACGGCGGTGCGCTCCTGAAGCAGCACGTCCAGCGCCGCCTCGATCCGCGTCTCCGACAGCAGGTCGAGGTTCGAGGTGGCCTCGTCGAGCACCAGCACCCGCGGCCGGGCCATGAATGCCCGCGCGAGCGCAATCAGCTGACGCTCGCCGCTCGAGAGCGATTGGCCGCGCTCGTGGACGACCGTGTCGAGCCCGTCCGGCATCCGCTCGACGACCTCGGCCAGCCCGACCGCGCGGACCGCCTCCCACACCTCCTCGTCGGTGATCGGGGTCCCGCCCGCCCAGGCGAAGGCGATGTTGTACCGGAGGCTGCCGGCGAACAGGAACGCCTCCTGCGGGACGACACCGAGCTGGCGGCGCAGCGAGGCGAGCGTCACCTGGCGCAGGTCGTGACCGTCGATCAGGACGCGCCCCGCGGTCGGGTCGTAGAACCGGGTGATCAGCTTGGCCAGCGTCGACTTCCCGGCACCGGTCTGACCGACGAAGGCAACTGTCTCGCCGGCCTGGATTGTGAGGTCGACGTCGCGCAGCACCGGGACCGCCGGGTCGTAGCCGAAGGTCACGTGGTCGAACGTGATCTCGCCCTCGATCGGCGGCAGCTCGACCGCGTCCGGGCGCTGCGCGACGCTCGGCTCGGTCGAGAGCAGCGTGCGGAGCTTGAAGATCGAGGCGTTTCCCTGCTGGAAGGTGTTGTACTGCTGGACGAGCAGCTGGATCGGGGCGAAGAAGCGGTTCAGGTAGAGGAAGAAGGCCACCAGCGCGCCGATCGACAGCTCGTGGTGGAGCACCATGTGACCGCCGATCAGCAGCAGCGCGGCCTGGCCGAGATAGCCGAGCAGCTGCGTGCCGGGCCCGTACAGCGCGTTGATCTGGGCGGTGAAGTTGTTGGCGGCGCGGTAGTCGCCGACGACGTTGCGGTGCTGCACGATGTTGCGCCGCTGGCGGTTCTGGGCGGTGACGGTGCGGACGCCGTGCAGGCTCTCCGACAGGTCGGAGAGCACGTCGGCGATCCCGTCGCGGACGCGGTCGTAGGCCCGCGCCGAGGCGCTGCGGAACCACAGCGAGGCGAGCGTCAGCAGCGGCACGACCAGCGCCAGTGTGATCAGCGCCAGCTTCACGTTCAGCGTGAAGAGGACGACGGTGATCACGATCATCGTCAGCGCCTGTACCGCCAGCTGCGCCAGCCCGTCCTGCAGCAGCTGCTGCAGGTTCTCGATGTCGCTCGTCATCC
>DASZLC010000205.1:0-21645 GCA_035552615.1 Solirubrobacteraceae bacterium | reverse complement strand
CTTGCCGCGCTCGGAGATGAAGCGGCGAAGCGCTGAAATGTCCTTGTAGTCGACCTGCTCGATCTTGTCGCGGCAGTACGGGCACGGCTTGCGCCGGCCCGAAGTCGGGCCGCCCTTCCTGTCGCGCCGGCGAACCGGCCTTCTACGTTGCTTCGCCACTTGGCATCACCTATCGAATTCTGCTTGCTCTTGTCGCTACAGGCTAGAACGGAATGTCGTCGTCCGCAGCACCGGAGCTCACGCCGGCGGGCTGAAAATCGCCGCTGTCAATCGGGACATCGCCCTCCGCCGCGCGCACGCTGGACGAGAAGCCATTCCCGTTGCCGGCGTCGTCGCGCCCGCCGAGGAACTGCACGGAATCAGCGATGATATCGATCGACTCGATTTTCTGCCCTTCGCGCTCGTATTGGCTCCATTCGAGCCGGCCGTCGATCGCCACCGGGCGACCCTTCTTCAGGTAGTTGGCGCAGTTCTCGCCCTGCGCGCCGAACACGGTCACCCGGAAGAAGTTGGGCTTCTCCTCCCACTGCCCGGACTGGCCGTTCTTGCGACGGGTGTTGACCGCGACGCCCAACTTGCACACGGCAAGCCCGTTGGGGGTCGTGCGCAGCTCGGGGTCGCGCGTCAGGTTTCCTGTCAGCACAACGCGGTTGATATTCACCTCTGGCTCCTTTCAAGCCGTTCTCAAAGCTGGAGCCGAGTCTAGGCACGAACCAGGCGGCAACCCGCGGGAGGCCCGGAAAATGGGCAGAAACGTTGCGCCCCCGACGCGAAGCCGTGTGACGGCTGCGCAGAGTCGTTACGAATCGAACTCGGATGGCGCCGGGCTGCTCGCGCCCATCGCGGCCAGCACCGGCGGCGGCGAGTCCGGTGCGGGCGGTGTGCCCGGCAGGACCTTGATGATCCGGAAGCGCAGCACCCGGTCATCGATCCGCAGCGTGTGCGACAGAGCCTCCAGCAGCGCTGGCGGGCCCGAGAACTGCAGCAGGTGGTACTCGCCCTCGGCCTGATGACGGATCTCGAAGGTCATCGGCCGCGTGCCCCACTCCTGCTTGTTCTCGACCTTGCCGCCGCCCTGGTCGATCGATGTCTCGACGTCGGCCAGGATCTTGGCGCGCGCGTCCTCGTCGGCGGTCGTGGAGAGCACCAGGACGAGGTCGTAGATGGTGGGGAGCTTGGCCATAAAAAAGCGCCTCCGATTGAGGCGACAGCCCCGAATATAGCGTGTGGCCCGTGGCCGGGCCCTGTGGCCCCGGCGGGGCCGTTGACCATGTGCGCCGTTCCATCCGGGCTCACCCGTTACCGCTCGTCCGGCGCGTGATGCGGACGCGGGCCACTCGAAGGTGGGCCGGACGGAAGACCCACCCGCCAGCGCGGCTGCCCGTGGAACAATCGGCGCGAGATGGCGGCCACGGAGCACAAGGGCAAGCCGATCGTTGAGTTCAGCGATGCGGCGGCGTGGGAGGCGTGGCTGGAGGCGAACCATCGTGCGTCTGAGGGCGTGTGGCTGAAGTTCGCCAAGAAGGGCGGGGGGCGGAGCACCGTCAACCATGCCCAGGCGCTGGAGCTGGCGCTGTGCTTTGGGTGGATCGACGGCCAGGTGGCGACGTTCGACCGGGAGTACTTTCTGCAGCGGTTCACCCGGCGGACGCGGCGCAGTCGCTGGTCGGAGGTGAACCGTGCGGCGGCGTCCGCGCTGATCGAGTCCGGCCGGATGCGGCCCGGCGGCGCCGAGCAGGTGCGCGCGGCGCAGGCGGACGGCCGCTGGGAGCAGGCCTACGAACCGCAGAGCCGCGCCACCGTGCCGCCCGATCTCCAGGCGGCGCTCGACGGTGAGCCGACGGCGAAGGCGTTCTTCGAAACCCTGACCGGTCCGAAGCGCTACGCCTTCCTCTACCGCCTGACGACGGTGAAGCGGCCCGAGACACGGGCCAAGCGGATCGCGCTGTACATCGAGATGCTGCGCGAGCGGCGCACCTACCACGACTGACGGGGCGCTCAGCGGCGCTGCGCGATGAGCGCGCGTTCCTTCTCGGCGATGTCGGCGAGCTGCTCATCGATCCAATCGCCCGGGTTGCGTGCGGTGACGATCGACCGCAGGCCGCGGTGGCGGCGGTCGCGCTCCGCCAGCGGCATCGTCAAGGCCGCGTGGAGCGAGTCGGCGAGCTCCTGGATGTCGAAGGGGTTGACCGACAGCGCAAATTCTCCAAGCTCCTCGTGGGCGCCGGTGTTCTCGGACAGGATCGACACACCGGCGCGCTCGTTGACCATCGGGCCCTCCTTGGCGACGAGGTTCATGCCGTCGAACATCGCGTTGACCATCAGCACGTCGTAGTGCTTGTAGGCCGCCACGGCCTCCTCCAGATCGTCGCGCAGCTTCAGTTGGATCGGCATCCAGTCCGGCGAGCCGTGGCGGTGGTTGACGACGGCGACGACGGCCTCGATCCGCTCCAGGTACTCGGCGTACTCGGCGACGTCGGTCCGGGAGGGCATCAGCTGGGCGATGAACGTCACCTTCTCGCGGAACTCGGGGTGCTGCTCCAGGAAGGTGTCGAAGGCGCTGAACCCGCGCAGCACGTTCTTGCTCAGGTCGGCGCGGTCGACGCGCAGGATCAGGTGGTTGCGGCGGCGGCGGAGCAGCTCGCCCTCGAACTCCTTCGTGCGCGGGCGCTGGGCGACCGCCTGCACGGCGTGCGCGTCGATCGGCAGGGGATAGTTGCGGACCCACACTTCGCGACCGCCGACGCGGACGATGCCGCGGTCGCGATCGACCTCGAGCCCGAGCAGGTCCTCGCAGCACTGCAGGAAGTTGCGCCGGTAGGACCGCGTGTGGAAGCCGATGATGTCGTTGGACAGGATCCCGTAGTAGAGCTGCTCGCGGATCGAGCCAGGAAGCACGCGCCAGGAATCCGACTGGCTCCACGGGATGTGCACGAAATGGTGCAGGAAGGCGTCGGGCCGGGCCTGACGGATCAGCGCCGGCAGCGTGTACAGGTGGTAGTCGTGGACCATCACGACCGGCCGCTCGACGCCGTCGATCTCCTCCAGCACCGCGTGGGCCAGGTCCTCGTTGACGGCGTTGTAGCCGAACTCGAACGCCTCGGTCTCGTTGCGGCGGATATCGGGCGCGTTGCTCAGGTCCCACAGGTAGTGCTGGATGAACCACAGCATCGGGTTGGCGATGATGTTGTAGAAGCTGTCGTAGGCGTTCGGGTCGGAGGCGACGAGCTTCACGCGGTACTCGCCGCCGTCGGGGGCGCTGACGGGAAACGGGCGCCCGCCGTGGGACTCGGCGACGGCGACGTCCTCGTCGGTCATCGCCGAGGCGATCCAGGTGACCTCGCGGTGGGAGGCGAGGCCGATCAGTGCGGTGACAAGTCCGCCGGTTCCGCGCCGCACGCGCCCGCCCGGCTCAAATGTCACGGGACCACGGTTGGAAACGAGCACCAGCGGCGAGTCGCCCATCAGCGGAGCCTCGGATCGACCATCAGTCCACGATACCCGCCATCCCCGGTCAGGCTGGCACCTGAAGTGTGAAAACGGTCTGACCGGGCTCAGTGCTGACGCGCAGCTCGCCGTTCATCCGCTCCGCCAGCTCGGAGGCGATGGCCAGGCCGAGACCCGAGCCCTGGGCGTCGTCGGCGGTGAAGAACGGCTCGAAGATGCGTGGCAGCGCCTCGTGATCGATCCCCTCGCCGTCGTCGCGCACCGCCACACGGATGTGCCCGTCCTCACGGCCGGCGGTGACGACGATCCTCGTGCCCGGGGGCGTGTGGGTGAGCGCGTTGTCGATCAGGATGCGCATGATCTGAGCGATCCGCACCGGGTCGCAGTTCGCCTCTGCGCGCGCCGGGAGGCGCAGCTCCAGGTGGGCGTCGTGCTGGGCGAGGGTCGGCACGAACTCGGCGGAGACCGATCGCGCCAGCTCGCCGAGGTCGACCTGCTCGGGGCGCAGCTCCAGCGAACCGGCTTCCAGCCGTGAGAGGTCGAGCAGGTCGACCGAGAGCTTGCGCAGCCGCGCCACCTGGTCCTTGACCTGCTCCAGGAACCGCCGCCGCGTCTCCGGCTCCAGCTCATCGTCCTCCAGCAGCTCGACGAACCCACCGAGCGAGAACACCGGCGTGCGCAGCTCGTGCGAGGCGGTGGCGATGAACCTCTTGCGGGCGAGCTCCAGCTGCGCCAGCTGCCGCTGCATGTCGTTGAAGGCGGCGGCCAGTTGTCCTAGCTCGTCCGAGGAGTTGTCCTGGATCGGTTCGCCGAACTCCCCGGCGGCGATCTGCTTGGCCGCGACCTCCAGGCGCTTGACCCGAGCCGCCAGCCAGCGTGCCACCAGATACCCGCCGATCAAGGCCAGCAGCAGGGAGATGGCGCCGGCGACGAGGATGTCGTGGCGGATCAGCGAGACGCTGCGCACCACGTCGGAGACCGGCGCGGTGTAGAGAATTACCTGCACGGTCCGACCGTCGAGGATGACCGGCTGCGCCGCCTCGGCCAGCGACCCGCCCGAGGTCGGCACGATGCCGGTGGCGTCGCGCATCGTGCCGATCGCGGCCAACGCGGTCTTCTGTCCGAGTGTGTTGGTGGCACCGACGTTGCTGGAGTCGGCCACCATCGACAGCTGCGGCCCGTACGGAGCCACGGCAGTGGCCACCGACATGACCGTGACCCTGGCGTTGGTGGCCTGGGCGGCGGCGTCGACGAGCTGCTTGATCGTGCTCAGCGGGGCCGCCGTCCCGGCCGTCGCGGCGATCGGCCCGGAGTACCGGCGGGCATCGCTGGAGAGCTCGCTCACCCGCTCGTCCACCAGCCGGTGCTGCAGCCCCGGCGTCACGTACATGTACAGGAAGCCGATCGCGAGGAACGTGATGGCGAAGAACACCAGTGCCAGCCGGTTGCGCAGCGAGATGCGCATCGGCTACTGGTCGGTGTCGCGGAAGCGGTAACCGACGCCGCGCACCGTGAACAGGTACTCGGGATCCTTGGCGTCGAGCTCGAGCTTCTCCCGCAGATGCCGGATGTGCACGTCGATCGTGCGGGGATCGCGGTAAGCGGAGTCGCCCCAGATCCGCGCCAGCAGCATGTCCCGCGTGAACACGCGTCCGGGGGCGCGCGCCAGCGCGGCGAGGATCTCAAACTCCACGAACGTCAGCTCGACGTCATCGCCGCGGACCCGCACGGCGCGCTTGGGAAAGTCGATGCGCAGCTCGGCGACCGACAGCGGCAGTTCGTCGGGGCCGGTTTGGGCCGGACGGCTCAGCTCCGCCCGGCGCAGCGCCGCCTTGACGCGGCTGGAGAACTCGCGCAACGAGAAGGGCTTCGTGATGTAGTCGTCGGCGCCCAGCTCCAAGCCGACGACCTTGTCGATCTCCTCCGAGCGCGCCGTCAGCATGATGATCGGCACGGCGCTGCGGCTACGCAGGCGCCGGCAGACCTCCAGCCCGTCGATCTTCGGCAGCATCACGTCGAGCACGACGAGGTCGAAGCTCTGTTCGTCGAAGCGGTCGAGAGCCTGGCGCCCGTCGGTCGCCTGGACGACGTTGTAGCCCTCCTTGCGCAACGGATACGAGAGCAGCGTCTGGATCGACTGCTCGTCGTCAACCAGCAGGATACGAGCTGAGCGATCGGCCACGACTACTACGAAGAGTAGTCCCCATGTCGGCTTCGGCGGCGAACATCGCGGTGAACTCACGTGGCTGGATAACCTGGGGCGCTGATGCTGGACCCGCGGATCTACCGGACCGGCTTCATCGCGGTCGCGCTGGCGGTGATCGTGTTCGCGTTCTCGCTGCAGAACGAGCAGGGCGCGGTGCCGGCGAACCTCGCTCCCAGCCAGTTCAGCGGCGGCGCCGCCCAGACGCAGATGCTGACGCTGGCCGGCCGTTACCCGTCGCGGGCGCCCGGCTCGGCCGCCGACAGCGCGGTGGCACAGAACGTCGAAACGGCGCTGGACCATGCGGGTCCGAAGCACCCGTTCACCGTCTCGACGCAATTCTTCAGCGCCGAGACGAGCGCGGGGACGCGGACCCTGGAGACCGTGACCGGACTGCTCCCCGGGCTGTCCAGCGGCACGATCGCGATCGTCGCCCCGCGCGACGGCTCGGGCACGGCGTCGCTGTCGGGGACGGCGGTGCTGGAGCAGCTGGCGCCGGTCCTCGGCGCCCAGTCGCTGAAGCACTCGGTGCTGCTTGCCTCCACCAGCGGGACGGCCGGCGGCGCCGGCACGGCGGAGCTCGCCGGGCAGTTGGCTCGGGACGATGTCGACGCCGTGATCGTGCTCGGCGATATGGCCGGCGAGAACACCAGCGAGCCGCTGATCGTCCCGTGGTCCAACGGCCGGCTGGTCGCACCAAGTTCGCTGCGCGCGACCCTGGCCGCCGCCGTGCGTGCTCAGGCGACGCTGAAGACGGGCGATCCAGGGGTGCCGGCACAGCTGGCCAGGCTCGCCTTCCCGCTGACGCTCTCCCCCCAGGGGCCGTTCGCCGCCGCCGGCATCCCGGCGGTCATGCTGTCGGTGTCCGGCGAGCGAGGGCCGACGGCGGGCGAGAAGCTGTTTCCGGGCTCGGCCCGGATCGCCGGGATGGGGAAGGCCGTGGTCGCGACGATCGACGCGCTCGACGCCGGTTCGGCCGTGCCCGCGCCCAGCACCTATATCTCGTTCAGCGGCAAGACCGTGCCGTTCTGGGCGGTGCGCATGCTTGTGCTGGCACTGCTTCTGCCGGTGCTGCTGGTGATGGTCGACGGCATCGCCCGGGCGCGCCGGCGGGGGCACACGATTTTCGGCTCCTGCGCCTGGGTGCTGGCCGGTGCGGTGCCGTTCGTGCTCGGCGCGGTCGTGATCCGGCTGGCCAAGCTGATCTCGGCGATCGCGGTCGCACCGCCGGGGCCGGTCGGCGCCGGGGTCGTGCCGGTCGGCGCCGGCGGGGTCGCGATTCTCGTGCTGGTCGCGCTCGTCGTCGTGGCTGCGCTGCTGGTGCTGCGTCCGCTCTGCATCGCCGCGGCCGCGAGCCTCCTCGGTGAGTCGTTTGAGCGCGGACCCGATGACCCCCCGGTCGCCGAAGGCGTCGGGCCGGCGCTGCTGCTCGTGGCCTGCGTGGTCACGCTCGTCCTCTGGCTCCAGGACCCGTTCGCAGCCCTGCTCGTCGTCCCCGCCCTGCACCTGTGGGTGTGGGTGGTCGATTCCGATCTTCAGCTCCCGCGGCCGGTGGCGGCCGCGATGCTCGTCGTCGGCCTCGTGCCGCCGGCGCTCGTCGTCGGCTATTACGTCCACGCGTTCGGCCTGTCCCTGATCGACGCGATCTGGAACGGCGTCCTGCTGATCGCCGGTGGTCAGATCGACCCGCTGGCGGCGCTGGAGTGGAGCATCGTCCTCGGCTGCCTGGTCTCGGCCGTCGTGATCGCGCTCAGCGCCCGCCGCCACCAGCGCGAGGAGCCGGAGGCGATCACCGTCCGCGGACCGATCTCATACGCCGGCCCGGGCTCGCTCGGGGGGACGGAATCAGCGATTCGGCGGTGAGGGGTCAGGTCGTCATCGCTTCGCCCCCCGAGAATTCGCGCCAGCGAATTCTCGCCAGGCCGGACGAAGTCCGGCCCCTGGTCCTGACGGGCAACGTCAGTCCGCTGACCAGCGGGTTCACGCGTCGGCGGCTGCTGCGCGACACCGCCTGGGTGCTGATCACCGTTGGTCTACTGCTCGCGCTCGACGCCGCGATGACGCTGCTGTGGCAGGAGCCCGTGACCGCTGTGATCGCGCTCGTCCAGCGCGGCAGCATCGACCAGCAGGAGCTGTCGATACCCCTCACCGGGCTCGACCGCCACGCGCTCGCCAGCCTGACCACGGTGCAGGAGCGGATCGCCTTCCTGGCGCGGCGCGAGCAGCAGGCGCTGAGGACGGGCGCGGCGATCGGCCGCATCGAGATTCCGCGCCTCGGCACCAGCTTCGAGGTCGTGCAGGGGACCGATGCGGGCAGCCTGCAGCTCGGGCCCGGCCACTACCCCGGCACAGCCCTTCCCGGGCTCGGTGACACCGTGGCGATCGCGGGGCACCGAACGACGTACCTGGAGCCGTTTCGCGACATCAACCAGCTCGGGGCCGGCGACGCCGTGATCCTGCGGATGCCGTACGCGACGTTCACCTACGTCGTCCAGTCCAGCCGGATCGTGACCCCGACGGCCGACTGGGTGCTCGACGACGTCGGCTACGACCGCCTCGTGCTGTCGGCCTGCAATCCGCTGTACAGCGCGGCCCAGCGAATCATCGTCTTCGCCCGTCTCCAGGAGGTCAGTCCCGCCCCGTCCGCGCGCGCTGTGGTGTGAGGTTTCGTTCCCGCTCGCACCGGGAACCAGGACTGGGGGACGCTCTGAAATCAGGTCCAGACCTGATCAAGTCTCCCGATCGAAACGCCGATGAGCAGGCCAGGAGGCGGACTCATGGAAGAACCGAGGCACACAGTGGCCGCGATCAAGGCCCAGGTTGAGCAGGGCGAGTACAACATCGACGCGGAGGCCGTCGCCGAGGCATTGCTCCAGCGGATCGGCGAGCAGCGACGTCTGCGCTGGGAGCGGCTGCTCCGCGGCGCGGGTGACGGCGCCTACAGCGAATGCTCAAATCCGCGCAACGGCCGCTTTTCGGCGTCGACGAAGACAACGCGCGGCGCTCCT
Source organism: Solirubrobacteraceae bacterium (assembly GCA_035552615.1). GTDB lineage: Bacteria > Actinomycetota > Thermoleophilia > Solirubrobacterales > Solirubrobacteraceae > Palsa-465. Next base: position 12,987 of record DASZLC010000205.1, on the reverse strand, counting down.
GGACGGACCCTCCCGATCCAACTCAAGGCGACCGCGCAGCTCCGCGCCGCGATCTCGGCGATCGTGCGGGCCTTCTCGGGCACGCAGACGCAGAGCTCGTAGTCGTCGCCGGCCGTCGCGGCCAGCTCGCCCGCCGGGATCCCGAGCGCGGCGGCGACCGCGTCCACGCCGCGCGCCAGCGGCAGCGCGGCCAGCTCCAGCTCCAGCCGCACTCCGCTTCGCGCCGCGATGTGCCCGGCGTCGGTGGCGAGGCCGTCGGAGATGTCGATCATCGCCCGGGTGCCGGCCGCGGCCAGCGCGCGCCCGGCGGCCAGACGGGGCAGCGGACGGGCATAGCGAACGTGCAGCGCGGCCGCATCGTCCGCCGTGATGGCGATGCCATCGGCCAGCCCGTCTCCAAGCAGGGCCAGGCCGCCGCCCGCACCGCCGAGCGCGCCGGTGACGCCGACGAGGTCGCCGACCAGGGCCCCGTCGCGGCCGACCAGCTCGGCGGCGTCATCGGCCCACCCGACGACGGTGAACGACACGAACAGCTCGCCGGCATTCGTGATGTCGCCCCCGGCGATGGTCACACCGCAGCGGCGGGCGAGCGTCTCGGCGCCGTCGGCCAGCTCCAGCGCGCGCTCCTGGGGGTAGCCGGCCGGGAGCCCGAGCGCGAGGTAGGCCTGGCCCGGCTCGGCGCCCATCGCCGCCAGGTCCGACAGCGCCGCGGCGAGCGCGCGATGCCCGATCTCCGCCGGCGTCAGCTGCGAGCTGCGAAAGTGCACGCCCTCGACCATCGTGTCGACCGACGTGACCGCGAAGCGGCCCGCTCGCACGACCGACGCGTCGTCGCCGAGCGAGCGGATGACCCGCGGCCCGCCGCGATCCAGCACGTGGGCGAGCGCCTCGATCAGCTGCAACTCGCCCACGAGGCGGGGCCGCTCAGCGGTGGCGGTAGACGATCCTGGCGCGGTCGAGGTCGTACGGCGAGAGCTCGACCCGAACGCGATCGCCCGGCAGGATGCGGATCCTGAAGCGCCGCATCTTTCCGGCGACATGGCCGAGCACGACTCGGTCCATGTTGTCGAGCTTCACGCGGAACATCGCGTTCGGGAGCGCCTCGACGACCTCTCCCTCCAACTCGACTTTTTCTTCCTTTGGCATACCAGTGTCTTCCTGCAGGATGTGCGGGCGCGCGCGTCGGCGCGCCCTCGTGCGGACAAAGCTACCAGCCAACCGGCGATCCGCCGCTGGCGCTCTCCTTCAGTGCTTCTTGCCGGTCGGCGGCGCGCCGGCACCGGCACCGGGCGTGCCCGATGCCCCGCCGGTGGTCGGGGCGTTGGGCGCCGGGGTCTTCGGCGTCGTCGGAGTCGGGGCCTGCGGCGTCGTCGTGGCGGAGGTCGGCGTGCTTGCCGTCCCACCGGGCGTCGTCCCGGTTCCGGTGGTCGAGGTAGCGCTCTGGTAGTTGGTCGTCGTCCCGGTGATGGTGTAGTAGCCGCGGGATTTCGACGCCGAGAAGTGCCCGAAGAACGGCTTGCCGTGCCACGGATTGGTGGGCGCCGTCCAGTCACCGCAGAAACCGTTCGACGCCCTCGCCATGTAGTCGTGCCAGATCGGCGCGGACAGGGTGCCGCCGTAGCCGTCGGCCAGCGAGATCGTGCTGTTCGGGTAGCCGACCCACACGGCCGTCGCCAGCTGCGGAGTGAAGCCGTCGAAGTAGGCGTCGGTGAAGTTGCTGGTCGTACCGGTCTTGCCGGCCGCTGGGCAGCCGTAGTAGGCGGCGGTGCCGGTCGCGCCCGGAGTGGTGAGCACGGTCTTCAGCACGGTGTCGGCCGCATATGTCTCCGGGTAGCTGAACACGCGCGTGCCTTTCGGCGCGCCGAGATCCACGACCCGGCCGTTGGGGAACACGACCTTGCTGACCGCGGTGGGGGGGTAGTGGATGCCGCCGTTGGCGATCGTCGCGTACGCGTCGGCCATCTGCAGCGGCGAGACCGAGACCGCGCCGAGCACCTCGGACGGGTAGTTGTCGAGCTTCGAGGTGATCCCCATCTCGTGGGCAATCTGGCTGACCTTCGGCATCGTCAGGTCCTGGCCGAGCTGGGCGAACACGGTGTTGTCCGACAGCCACGTCGCCCTCGTGATGTTGATCACGCCCTGGTAGCTGTCCTCGGCGGTGTGCACGGTGTAGGTGGGGTATCCCTGCAGCCAGCCCGGTGCGAGCAGCTTCGACGTGTAGTAGGTCGTGTTCGGGTCGCCGTCGTAGTCGTGGATCAGCGTCATCAGCGCGAACACCTTGAACGCCGATCCCGTCTGGCGGCCCGACTGCCAGGCGTAGTTGAACGTCGTCTCACCTGGCCCCGTGCCGTACCGGGCGTTCGTCGCCAGCGCCTGGATGTCGCCGTTGTTGGGGTTGACCGACGCCAGCGCCGCCGCCGGCTCTCCGGAGCCGCCGGGCTCGTGAGCGAGCAGCGCCGCGGTCGCCTCGGCCTGCCGCGCCGGATCGATCGTCGTGTAGATCTTCAGCCCGCCCTGCTCGACCCGCGTGAGCCCGAAGCGGGCGATCAGCTGCTGCCTGACGTAGTTGAAGATGAACGGCTGGTTGATGTTGGTGTAGGTGTCGTTGCGCTTCACCTGCAGCGGCGCCGCGTCGGCGACATCGGCCTGCGCCTGGGTGATGTAGCGCGAGGTGACCATCGCGGCCAGCACCTGGTGCCGGCGCGCCCGCGCCAGCCCCGGAGCCAGGAACGGGTTGTACTCCGACGGGGCCTGTGGCAGCCCGGCGAGCAGCGCGTACTGGGCCAGGTCGAGGTCCTGCACCGGCTTGTCGAAGAACATGTGCGATGCGGCGCCGACTCCGATCGCCTGCTGTCCCCCGACGGTGCCGTACTCGACATCGTTCAGGTACTGGGCCAGGATCCAGCTCTTGGGGTGCCGCGACTCCAGCTCGTTGGCCAGCTTCGCCTGGATGATCTTGTACTTGATCGTGTGGTGCAGCCGGTCCTGGGGCAGGTACACGTTGCTGATCAGCTGCATCGTCAGCGTCGACCCGCCCTGGACGCCCTGGCCCGGGTGGAAGATGTCCCGGATGCCGGCGCGCACGATGCCCTGATAGTCGACGCCGCCATGCTGGTAGAAGCGCCGATCCTCGATCGCCACCGTTGCCTGCTTCAGCGTCTGTGGGAGCTGATCGGTCGGCACGATCGCGCGCAGCACGTCGGAGTCGATGTAGCCGAGCGGCTGCCCGCCTGAGGCGAACACCTCGGACACCTGGCCCGGCGTCCTGGCCTTCAGCTGGTTGATGTTCGGCGCCGAGTCGGCGACGTTCACGACCCATCCGACCACGGCCAGCGCGGCGATGCCCACGCCGCACAGCAGCAGCAGGAAGGTCATCAGGATCACGCGGCGGGCGGGGTGTCCGCGGTTGCGCCTGCGGCGGCGCTGTCGTTCACGTCGGCTCATCGGGGACGGTCCAGAGGTAACGCCCGCGGTACTCGTCAAACGGCTGGGCGTAGGGCGTCGCAGCTCCGGGCGGATTCTAGCTCGCATAATTTTCGGGCTCCGCCAGTTGGCTCCTGCCCGGTGCACCGCTGCTGTCAGCTGGTCGCCGTGCGAAGATCGCTGGCCGACACGATGGCGATCTCGGCCTCAGACCGTGCGCGGCTGCGCGTGATCAGCTCCTCGCCGGCGCGGCTCGTCGCGTGGCGGGCGATGTGGACCTCGCGGCTGGTCGTGTTCGCCAGCGGCGTGCTGGCGGTGCTGGCGTTCGGCCGTGCGCCCGATACCCAGGGCTTCGATCCGGCCAACCTGACGGCGCCGTTCGGATACTTCGGCAACCTCCTCGCCGCGCCGTTCGCGCGGTGGGACTCGGTCTGGTACCTGGCGATCGCTCAGGGTGGCTACGCCCACCAGCAATCGAAGACGGCGTTCTTCCCGCTCTACCCGCTGATCACGCGCGGCCTCGGCGTGATCATCGACTCCAACCTGATCGCGGGCGTGCTCGTCTCGCTGATCTGCTTCGGGGTCGCGCTCGCCCTGCTCTACGAGCTCGTCAGCACCGAGCTCGATCAGGAGATAGCGCGGGCGACCGTGATGCTGATCGCGTTCTGCCCGATGTCCTACTTCTTCTCGGCGGTGTACAGCGAGTCGCTGTACCTGGCCCTGTCGGTCGGCTGCATCTTGTCCGCCCGGCGCGGGCACTGGGCGGTGGCCGGCCTGCTCGGCGGGCTCGGGGCGGCGTCGCGCAACAGCGGGATCATGTTGATGGTCCCCGTCGTGCTGCTGTTCCTGTACGGGCCACGGGCGGACGGCGGAGCCGGCTGGCTGAGAGCGGGCTGGCGGCGCCTGCTTCCTCGATACCGGCTCACGTGGCAGATCGCCTGGGCGCTGCTGATTCCCGCCGGCTTCGCCGCCTATATCGGCTGGCTGGCGCTGAAGTACGGCGAGGGGCTCGCTCCGTTTCACGCCCAGCAGGTCTGGTTTCGCCACTTCGCCGGTCCGTTCGGCGGAGTGTGGACGGGCGCGGTCGCCGCCTGGGACGGCCTACGGCAGCTTCTGCACGGCCCCCCGCCGCCGGTCTACTTCGCCCAGGCGGGCGGCAACGCCCTCACGGTGGCCGGACAGAACCTGATGCTGTTCGCCTTCCTCGCGCTCGCCGCGGTCGCGCTCCTCGGCGCATTCCGGATGCTCCCCGTCGCCTACGGCGGCTACTGCCTGGCGTCGCTGGCGCTGCCGCTGAGCTACCCGGTCACGCCCCAGCCGCTCGCGTCGCTGCCCCGGTACGAGGTCGTCCTGTTCCCGTTGTTCGTGTGGGGCGCCCGCTTCATCACGGCACGCCGGATCACGACCGAGGCGATCGCCGCCGTGGCGGTGCTGCTCGGCTTGTTCACGGCCGAGTTCGCCACCTGGCGATTTGTCGCATGACCCAGGCGTTGCTGCTCGACGCCCTGGGGACGCTGGTGGAGCTGCCGGCGCCCGGGCCGGCGCTGCGCGAGGAGCTGGCGGAGCGGTTCGGGCTTCGGGTCAGCGAGGCGCAAGCGAGCGCGGCGCTCGTCGCCGAGATCGCGTTCTACCGACGTCACTTCGATTTGGCGCGTGATCCGGAGAGCCTCGCCGCGCTGCGCGGGCGCTGTGCCGAGGTGCTGCGGGAAGCGCTCCCGCCGTCGCCGCGGCTGGCGGCGCTCGGCACCCCCGAGTTGACGGCGGCGCTGCTCGGAGCGCTTCGCTTCGCTCCCTATCCCGATGCGCTCCCGGCGATCCGGGCCGCGCGCGAGCGGGGCCTGCGGGTGGTGGTGGCGAGCAACTGGGACGTCTCGCTGCCCGACGTGCTGCGCCGGGTCGGGCTCGCCCCGGTGCTCGACGGCGTCGTGACGTCGGCCGCCGCAGGCGAGCGCAAGCCCGGCGGCGCGGTGTTCCGGCGGGCGCTGGAACTGGCCGGCGGTGTCAGCCCGGCCGCCGCCGTGCACGTCGGCGACAGCCCCGAGGAGGACGTCGTCGGGGCTCACGCGGCGGGACTGCGAGCGATCCTGATCCGGCGCGAGGGGGGCCCCGGACCGCCCGGAGTGCCGACCATCGAGCGCCTCTCCGAGCTGAGCGGCCTACTCTAGGCCCCTATGCCCGCAGCGCCTGGACCCGACACGCTCGGCGACGAGCAGACCCCGCCCCCCGTCCGCCAGATCCCGCGCACCGAGCGGCTGTGGAACGCGCCGGCGGCGGTCGTGCTCGGGCTGATGTTCGGCCTGCTCGGCACGATCATCGTCGAGGTCGTCGGGTCGGGGTTCGGCTCCAGCTTGCAACATCCCACGGCGGCGGTCGAGCTCGTCGCCGATTTCGTGTTCGACGGGTCGTTCGTCCTGGCGGCGCTGTACTTCTGCTGGTTGGGTGGACGTCCCAGGGCCGCCGACTTCGGCTACCGGACGGTCAGCTGGCGCCGTGGCGTGAGCGCCTTCGCGCTCGCCGGCGCCGGCTACTTCGTCGTCACCTACCTCTACGGCGTCGTCTTCAACCTGCATGGCAGCGACAAGCTCCCGAGCGAGCTTGGCGTCAACCATCACACCGCGGCGCTGATCGGGGCGATCGTGTTCGTGTGCGTGGCGGCGCCGATGGCCGAGGAGTTCTTCTTCCGCGGCTTCTTCTTCGGGACGCTGAGCAAGATGAAGGTGACGATCGCCGGGCGTGAGGCGGGGCCGTACATCGCGGCGCTGATCACGGCGATCCTGTTCGGGCTGGCCCACACCGGCTCGGCCTCCCCGCAGTACCTGGTCCCACTCGGCTTCCTGGGGTTCGTGCTGTGCATGGTGCGGTGGCGCACCGGCTCGCTGTACCCGTGCATGGCGCTGCACTCGTGCAACAACTGCCTCGCCCTCGGGGTCAACCAGGAGAGCTGGGGCGCGCCGGCGATTCTCGGGCTGATGATCGGCTCGCTGGCCGTGATCGCACTGCTCACCGGCCCGCTGGCCCGGCCGCCGCGGAGCTGAGCGCGGCACTGCGCCTGCGCTTCGGGTCCCGTCCGACTGGTTTACTTGCGCGATGTCACCGATCCGCCAGGCAGCCCTCGCCGCCACCACCGCCTTAATTGCTGCCGGCGCGCTCGCCCCCGCGGCGCTCGCCGCCACGCCGCCGACGACGACCACGCCGACGACGACCGCTCCGGCGCCGCCGCCCGTCCGCGGAGCCGCGACGCTGTCGCTGCCGGGGATCTTCGTCGTGGACCACAACGCGGTCACCGTGCCCGGGCGGCGCGTATCGGTCACCGGCAGCGTGCGCCCCTACGTCGCCGGCCAGTGGGTGGAAGTGCGCTCGTACCTCGGGCGCCGGCTGATCAAGCGCGACCGGTTGCGGATCAAGCCCTCGTCGGGCGGCCGCTACGGCACCTTTACCGAGCAGCTGAAGAGCCCCGGATCGGGCACCGTCGTCGTGAAGATGCAGCACGCCGCGACCGCGACGCAGACGGCGTTCAGCGCCACCCGACGGTTCGCGGCGCTGGACGAGCACGTCGGTAACGGATCCACCGGCCGGTTCGTGCAACTGATCCAGCAGCGGCTGGCGGCGCTGCACTTCTACCTGCCCCAGAGCGGCGTGTACGACTCGTACACCGACTGGGCGCTCGACGCCTACCACCGGCTGCTCGGCTGGGGCACCTCAACGCAGCTGGACGGGCGCACGATCAGCTACCTGCTCGACGGCTACGGCCAGTTCGTCGTGAAGTTCCCGCACCAGGGCAGGCACGCCGAGGGCGACCTCAGCCACCAGGTGCTGGCGCTGGCCGACGGATCCAAGGTGCAATACATCTTCCCGATCAGCTCGGGCAAGCCCTCGACGCCCACCATCCTCGGCTCGTTCCAGGTCTACCAGCGCACGCCCGGCTACCTCCCGGACGGGATGTACTACTCGGACTTCTTCATCCGCGGATACGCGATCCACGGCTACGACCCCTCGCCCGATTACCCCGCCAGCCACGGGTGCATGCGCCTTCCGATCCAGGACGCGATCTTCGTCTTCAACTGGATGAACTACGGCGACTGGGTCGACACCTACTACCGGTGAAATCGGCCGGCTTCGATAACCGTCAGCCGAGGCCGCGGGTGAAGCGCGCCGCGAACCCAAGCCCGCCGCCGTAGACGACCAGCGCGATCAGCGTCGGGATGCCGTGGACGACCCACGGGCTGTCCGACGGCACGATCGAGGCGAACGGTGAGAGCAGGTCGTGCGCGGCGCCGTCGATGAACCGCCGCGGCTGGCCGCGCTGGTGCGTCGTCGTCGAGACGGGCACCGCGGTCGACGAGACGAGCGCCACCTGGTGCTGCGAGCCGCTGGCCAGCTGGTCGTGCACGAACAGCACGAACGAGGCCACCACGAGCAGCGAACACACCCATGCGGCGATGGTGAGGGTCCGAGCGACCACGTCGCGTGTATCGGCCGGCCGCGCCTCTAGGATGAGGCTCCGGATGGCCCTGGACGAAATGTCGACGGCACGGACGCGGTTGATCGCCGCCCTGCGCGAGCACGCGCTCGTCATCGGCGAGGTCGTGCTGACGAGCGGCGCCACCGCCCAGTACCTGATCGACGCCAAGCGTGCGATCCTGCTGCGTGACGGGTTCGACCCGCTCGCCGAGCTGGTCGCCGCCCAGGCGCGCGCGTGGGGAGCCACCGCCGTCGGTGGGATGACGATGGGCGCCGACCCGATCGCCTGTGCCGCGCTGGCCGGCGGCGCCGACGTGAAGGCGTTCTTCGTGCGCAAGGAGGCCAAGTCCCACGGCCTTGCCCGCCGCGTCGAAGGGCCGCTGCTGGCCGCCGAGGACCGCTGCATGCTCGTCGAGGACGTCGTCACGACCGGCGGCTCGACGCTTCGCGCCCTGGAGGCGCTGCGCGACGAGGGCCGTCACGTGTGCGGGGTGCTGGCCATCTGCGACCGGCTGGCCGGCGGCGGCGAGGCGATCGCGCAGGCCGCGGGCGCGCCGTACGTCGCGCTGTGCACGATCGACGACGTCTACCCGGAGCGCCCGGACCGCGGGTGATCGCCTGGCGGCGATCCCCCTGCGAGACTCGCCCGGGGGGCGATTCTCGTCAGCTCGGGAGGGTCTTGCACTGGGGTTTGACCTGGTGCAGCGCCTGAACGACCCAGCCCGTGTGGGTCGGGTAGGGGGTGAACAGCACGACCGGGCGAGTCGAGGCGATCGCCGGGCCGTACTTGAAGCCGATGTGGGCGACGTTCACGTGGAGCGTCCAGGCGAGCGTCGACTGGTACTCCAGCCGGGTCAGCGGCTCGCCGCAGGCGACGATCCTGGCGCGCCCGCCGAGCTGGCTCACGACCCGGTTGAGGTCGTTGATCTCGGCGGTGCGCCGCCGCTGCTCGCGGAGGTCCTTGTGCTCGGCCTGCTCGCGGTGGACCGCGGTCGGCACGAGGCTCACGACCAGCACGGCGACGAGGCCGATCCCAAGAAAGCCGGGTGGGCTGCTCAGCTTCGGTGGTGCCGCCAGCATCCGGCCGACGGCGACCCCGGCCAGCGCGATCACGATCCCGCCCGCCTCGAACATGTAGCGCTGCAGTGCCGGCCAGCCGTGGTAGGCGAACGCGATTTCGACGATCACCCAGATGACGACGATTCCCGCCAGCGCGAGCACCGTCCGGTCGCGTCGCCAGACCCCAAAGGCGAGCGCGACGAGCGCGGCCAGCTCGACCGGGGTGGCGTTCATGTCGACGAACCGCTGCAGCACGCCGGTCAGCTTGTTGCCGCTGATCGCCCGCCCGGACGCCATCGCGTTGTCGCCGGCGATGAAGAACGAGCGCGAGCTGATCGCCGGGATCCCGAACCACAGTGCCAGCAGCACCACCGCGCCGACGACGATCATCGGCCGCATGCTCGCGTCGGAGCGCCACAGCCAGAGGCCGTAGAGGCCGAGGAAGGGCCACGCCTCGGGGCGCCCCAGCGAGGCCAGCAGCGCGCACCAGAACGCCCACCGGCGGCGGCCGTTCAAGTGGCAGTCGATCGCCGCCAGCGTCAGGGCCACGATCATCGGGTCCGACTGCGAGCTGAGGATGTAGTGCCAGTAGTTGTTCATCCCGAGGATCGCGACGCCGGCGAAGGCGGCGGCGATCCACGCCGCCCAGCGCCGCTCGGGCGGTGCGCCGGTGAGGCGGTAGGCGATCCGTCCGGCGAAGATCGCGCCGCTCAGCGACACGGCGCACGACGCGAACATCCACAGCCACAGCTGGTAGTGGCCGACGAGCGCGAACGGCACGGTGAACAGGTAGGGGAGCGGCTTCCACGACGGCGCGGCGTTCGTGTCGAGTGACAGCGACAGCGTCTGATGGCCCCATACGAGCCAGCCGTACGGGTCAAAGCCCGGCCTCGTGTTGGCCCAGCGCATCAGCACGGCCGACAGCACGACGAGCCCGGCGGCCGTCAGCAGCGCCGGATGGCGGCGCAGCAAGGCGGCGGCAGGCCTGCGCGCACCGTTCGCGCCGGTCGACCGTGCTGCTGCGGCCGGGGTGGGTTCAAGCATCGACTGCGCCACGGCAGCCGCTGACGGTATCAGCGGCGCGTGAAGGAGTGCCGCCGGCGCCGCGACCCCCCCGGAAGAATCGCCCCCAGGCGATTCTTCCAAGGGAACGCCGAAGGCGTTCCCCCGATGCCCCCGGCAGGAATCGAACCTGCATCCCGCGCTTAGGAGGCGCGTGCTCTATCCGTTGAGCTACGAGGGCGTGCGGCCACAGCGTATCCACGGATTGCAGGACTCCGCTGGGTGCCGGGGAAGATTCGACGGTCGATGAGCATCGGTCACACAGGCCTGCTGCTCGGGTCCCCCGCCGAGCCTCGCGGCACCGCCGGGCCGCGCCGGCCGGACGGCGCGCGGCGGTCGCTACGCGTGTTCGCGGCGCGCCTGCGCGGCGATCGCGCGGGCTGGCCCGCGCTCGCCACCGCCGGCCTGCTGGTCGTGTGCGCGATCCTCGCCCCGCAGCTCGTGAGCCTGTTCGGCGCGCCCGGGCCGAACGTGCGCGATCCGGCCGCGCTGACGGCGCTCGGCTCACCGACCGGCCCGTCGCATCACGCCGTGTGGCCGTTCATCGCCGCATTGGCGGGGATCGGTCTCGCCGTCGCCGCGACGTACCTGCCGGGACGGACGCTCCCGCGTCGCGCGCCGGCCGTGATCGCGGCGCTGGCGATCGTCGCCGCGATTGTGCTGGCTGCGATCGCCTGGCCGTCGGCCACGCACATCCTCGGGGTCGACTCCGCGGGCCGCGACGTGTTCGCCCGCGTGCTCTACGGCCTGCGGACATCGCTGCTGGTGGCGGCCATCGCTACGGCGCTGGCGCTCCTGGCCGCGCTGGCGATCGGGCTGGTGGCCGCGTTCGGCGCCGTCCCCGACGCCATAGTGGCGGCATTCACCGATGTCCTGCTCGTGGTCCCGGCGCTGCTGCTGGCCCTCGGCTTATCGGTGGCGTGCTCGCAGCCGCGGGGCTGCGTCGCGGGGAGCCTTCATCCCGGCGTCACGCTGACCATCATCGTGATCGCGGTCGTCGACTGGGCCGTCGCCGGCCGGGTGCTGCGGGCGCGCGTGCGGGCGCTGAGCGCCGAGCAGTTCGTCGCCGCGGCGCGCGGGCTGGGGGCCTCGCGGACGCGGGTCGTGCTGAAAGAGGTCCTGCCGAACCTCGGCGTCCCGGTCCTGGCCGTGGCGACCGTGCTGGTGCCCCAGAACATGGCATTCGAGTCCGCGCTGTCGTTCCTCGGTGCCGGGGTCAGGGGCCACACCGTCAGCTGGGGGACGATGCTCGCCGGCGCTTCCTCGGACTACTACGAGGCGTGGTGGTCGATCGTCTCCCCGGGCGCGGCGCTGCTGCTCGGCGTCCTCACGTTCACCCTGGCCGGCGCTGCGGTCCGGCGCGCCCTGCGGCCATGACCCGGTACCTGTGGCGGCGAGTTGGCCGCGCGGTCGGCCAGCTGGTGGGCCTGGCCGTCGTCGACCTCGTCGTCTTCTATCTGCTCCCCGGGCGGGGGCTGGCCCGCTACGGCGACGACATCAAGGCGCTCGTGCTGCACCTCGATCTCGGTTACAGCGCTCAGCGCCATGAGACCGTTCGCGCGCTGATTGACCATCGGCTCGGCGCCACGGTGTCGCTCGCCGCCGGGGGCGTGGTCGTCGGGGCCGCCGTCGCGCTGCTGGTCGGAACGATCGCCGCCGCGCGGCGCCGCTCACGCGTCGACCGGGCCGCGATGAGCGCCGCGCTCGTGGCGATGAGTGCACCGCCCTACTGGCTCGCGCTGATCGCGCTGTACCTGTTCTCATCCGACGTCGGGCGCTTCGCGATCCTGCCCGGGGCCGGCGGGTACGCCTCGCTGACCAGCGACCCCGGCACGTGGTTCACCTCGCTGCTGATGCCCTGGCTGGTGCTCGCCGCTTCGCTGGCCGGGATCTACGCCCGCCTGCTGCGCGATCAACTGGGCGACGCGCTGTCGCAGAGCTTCACGCTGTCGGCGCGGGCCGAGGGCCTGCCTGACAGCGACGTGATCGTCGGCCACGGTCTGCGCGCCGCCGCTCCCGCGCTGGCCGCCGATTCCGCCAGGCACCTTGGCGTCCTGGCCGGCGGGGTGATCCTCGTCGAGAGCGCCTTCCGGATCCCCGGCGCCGGGCAGCTCGCCGCCCGGGCGGTCGCCAGCGGCGACGTTTCAACGGTGCATGGCGTCGTGCTCGCCGGGGCGATCGCGGTCGTCGTCCTCAGCCTTGTCGTCGACCTGTCCCTCGCCGTGGCCGACCCGAGGATCCGCCGCGCATGAGCGGCGAGCCGTTGTTCAGCGTGACCGGTCTGCGCGTCGAGCTGGAGACCGAGGCCGGCGTCGTGCCGGCGGTCGACGGGGCGAGCTTCGCCGTCGAGGCCGGGCGCGCCCTGGCCATCGTCGGCGACGCGGGGGCGGGCAAGACCATGACGCTGCTGGCCGCGCTCGGTCTGATCGACCACCCCGACGTGCGCATCGGCGGGGAGGTCCGGTTCGACGGCACCGACCTGCTGAGCCTCGACCGTGAGCTGCTGCGTCGCCTGCGGGGCGACGCGATCGCGATCGTGCTCTCCGAGCGCGACGGGTCGCTGCACCCGCGGCGCACCGTCGGGGACCAGGCGGCCGAGGCGATCCGCGCCCATCGCCCGGTGTCCGCCCCGGCGGCGCGCGACCGGGCCATCGATCTGCTGGAGCGTGTCGGGATCCCCGATCCCCACCGCCTCGTCGACGACTACCCGCACCAGCTGTCCGCCGTGCTACGCCGTCGGGCGATGATCGCGATGGCGCTGGCCGGAGAGCCGCGGCTGCTGATCGTCGACGAGCCGGCGGCCGCCCTCGATCTCACCGATCAGACGAAGATCCTGGCCCTGCTCGGCGAGCTGGGCCGGTCGGACCTGACGATGGTTCTCGCCACCCGCGAGCTTGGTCTCGCCGCGCAGCTGGCCGACGAGGTGGCGATCATGCGCGCCGGCCGGATCGTCGAGGAGGCGAGCACCGAGCGGCTGCTGGC
>DASZLC010000204.1:0-28651 GCA_035552615.1 Solirubrobacteraceae bacterium | reverse complement strand
CGATCACGTTGATGAAGTCAAACTGACCGAGGGTCGCCCACTGCGCCTTGACGGTGGCGCCGAGCTGCTCGACCTCCTTGTTGACCTCCTTGATCCGGCCCGGGTTGTTCTTGATCGTCTGGACCCCGTCGGGGTTCAAAGTCGTGAGCATGATGTAGGTCGGCACGGTGCCTCTCTTTCCCGTTTGACGGCGGTAGCCCGACTTTTATCGGATCTACTCGCGGCTCGGCGCGCCCACAGGAACGGTTAGACGGTCGCGGGTGCCGCGGGTGCGGTAGCGCGCTCCAAGGTCAGCTCGCCGTTGGAGGCGCCGACCAACACCGTGTCGCCGGCCGTGAACCGACCCTCGAGGATGGCCAGCGCCAGCGGGTCGACCAGCCGCTTCTGGATCACGCGCTTGAGCGGCCGCGCGCCGTAGGTGGGGTCGTATCCCATGTTGCCGATCAGCGTGCGGGCGTCGTCGGTCAGCTCGAGCTCGATTTCGCGTTCGCGCACCCGCTTGAGTACCAGGGCCACCTGAAGATCGACGATCGCGTCGATCTGCTCGCGGCTCAGCGGCTCGAACTCGACGATGTCGTCGAGCCGGTTGACGAACTCCGGCCGGAAGTGAGCTTCGACTCCCGCCCGGCCGCCGTGAATGTTCGACGTCATGATCAGCACGGTGTTCTTGAACGACACCGTGCGGCCCTGGCCGTCGGTCAGTCGGCCGTCGTCCATCACCTGCAGCAGCGTGTTGAACACGTCCGGGTGGGCCTTCTCGATCTCGTCGAGCAGCACCACGCTGTACGGCCGGCGGCGAACCGCCTCGGTCAGCTGGCCGCCCTCGTCGTAACCGACGTAGCCGGGGGGCGCGCCGACGAGGCGCGAGACCGAGTGCTTCTCCATGTACTCCGACATGTCGATCCGCACCATCGCGTCCTGCGTGTCGAACATGAACTCGGCCAGCGCCCGGGCCAGCTCGGTCTTGCCGACGCCGGTCGGGCCGAGGAACAGGAAGGTCCCGATCGGGCGGTCGGGGTCCTGCAGCCCGGCGCGCGAGCGGCGCAGCGCGCTCGACACCGCGGCCACCGCCTCGTCCTGGCCGATCACCCGCCGGTGCAGGCGCTCCTCCATGTGGACGAGCTTCTCGATCTCGCCCTCCATCAGCCGCGACACCGGCACGCCGGTCCACTTCGAGACGATCTCGGCGACGTCCTCGGCGTCGACGTAGTCCTTCAGGTATTTCGGTCCGGCGCCGCGCTCGGCCGCCGACTCGGCGTCCTCGGCCTCGCCGAGGCGCTTCTCCAGCTCGGGGATCGTGCCGTAGCGAAGCTCGGCGGCGCGGCCGAGATCGGCTTCGCGCTGGGCGCGCTCGAGGTCGATCTTCGCCTGGTCGAGCCGCTCGCGTAGCTCGGAGGCGGCGCCGATCGTCTCCTTCTCTCGCTGCCACTCTGCCGTCATCCCGGCCGAGCGCTCCCGCTCCTCGGCCAGCGTGCGCTCCAGCTGCTCGCGCCGCGCCACGGTGCCCGGGTCGTCGTCGTCCTTCAGCGACTCCAGCTCGATCTCCAGCTGCATCACGTGCCGGTCGACCTCGTCGATCTCGGTCGGCTTGGAGTCGTTCTCCATCCGGATCCGCGACGCCGCCTCGTCGACCAGGTCGATCGCCTTGTCGGGCAGGAAACGGTCGGCGATGTAACGCTGCGACAGCGTCGCAGCGGCGACCAGCGCGGAGTCCTGGATCTTCACGTTGTGATGCAGCTGGTAGCGCTCCTTCAGCCCGCGGAGGATGGCGATCGTGTCCTCGACGCTCGGCTCGCCGACCAGCACCGGCTGAAAGCGGCGCTCCAGCGCGGCGTCCTTCTCGATGTGCTTGCGGTACTCGTCGAGCGTGGTGGCTCCGACGGCGCGCAGCTCGCCGCGGGCGAGCATCGGCTTCAGCATGTTGCCGGCGTCCATCGCGCCTTCGGCCGCGCCCGCGCCGACGATCGTGTGCAGCTCGTCGATGAACACGATGATCTGGCCGTCGGCGTCGGTGATCTCCTTCAGCACGGCCTTCAGCCGGTCCTCAAATTCTCCCCGGTACTTCGATCCGGCGACCATCGCACTCAGATCGAGGGCGATGACGCGGCGGTCCTTCAGCCCCTCGGGGACGTCGCCGGCGACGATCCGCTGGGCCAGGCCCTCGGCAATCGCCGTCTTGCCGACGCCCGGCTCGCCGATCAGCACGGGATTGTTCTTCGTGCGGCGGCTCAGCACCTGGATCACGCGCCGGATCTCATCGTCACGGCCGATCACGGGGTCGAGCTTGCCGGCGCGGGCCGCCTCGGTGAGGTCGCGGCCGTACTTCTCCAGCGCCTGGATCTTGTCCTCCGGGCTCTGGTCGGTGACGCGGTGGCTCCCGCGGATCTCGCTCAGCGCCTTCAGCAGCTCGTCATGGTCGGCGCCGGCGGAGCGCAGCGCCTCGCCGGCCCCACCGGAGTACTTGGCTAGCGCGAGCAGCAGGTGCTCGGTGGAGATGTACTCGTCCTTCAGCTCGCGCATCTCGCTCTCGGCGGCACGCAGGACGCCGATCAGGTCGCTGGAGCCGCCGGTCGACTCGTGATCGGTCCCGCCCGTCGCCGCCAGCGTCGGAAGCTTCTCCAGCTCCGGGCCGAGCGCCTGGCGGACGGCGGCAGGGTCGGCGCCCAGCTTGCGCAGCACGGGTGCCACGACGCCGGCGTCCTGCTCCAGCAGGACGGCCAGCAGGTGCTCGGGCGTGGTCTGTGGATTGCGGCGGCCCTCGGCCAGCCGCTGCGCGGCTTCGAACGCCTCTTGGGATTTGATGGTCAGGCGGTCAGGTTGCATCAATCAAGCCTCAGCGTGTTTGAAATCTTAGTCGGTCTGACTTAGATTATTGCAAACCCCGATCACCCGGTGATGCGAATCGTCCTCGTTGGCGAATGGCGCTCGATATGACCGCCGGCGTCGACCACCGCACCGACGACGGCCGCCTCGATCCGCGAGCCGGCGCGCAGCCCGGCGCGCAGCTTCGACTCCTCGCCGCCGCTGAAACCGATCTTCACCGCCTTGGTCCCGCCGCTGTTCATCGGGTACAGCTTTGAGAACACCTGGAACGACTTCGCGTGCCCGATGGTGATCACGGCGTAGGAGCCGAGCAGGCACTGGCTGGAGCACGTCACGTCGGTCTTGATGCCGTGGGCGGCGACGGGGTGCTGGTGCCCGGGCAGCGTCATCGAGACGTTGGCGATCGGCGGAGCCGACGCCAGCGCCGCCGCCGCGAGGCCGGCCAGGTTGATGCTGCCCCAGCCGGAGGCGTCGTCGTAGCCGACGCCGGCCGTGCAGCACCCGAGCGGGGCGCCCGAGGAGCTGATGAACGGCCCGACGTCGTTGCCGAATTCGGTGACATCGTGGAACACCGACGCGGCCTGCGCGCTGCGCCCGATGTCGTACAGCAACGGGTTGGCCAGGCCGAGGTCCTCGTGCTGGTGCTCGCGCAGGTACTGATCGATCATCAAGAAGCCGCCGGACAGGAGCGGCGTCGCCGCGCTCGTGCCACCGACGGGCTGCCACGGGTCCGGGTTGGCGTTATCGACGCACACCTGGGCCACGGAGCAGTAGATCGCATACCCGGGGGCGATGTCGGCCAGCATCGACACGTCGGGTACCGCGCGCACGTTGGGCACGACCGTCCCCTTCTGGTACGGAGGCCGGTTGAACAGCAGGCTCCGGCCGCCGCCTCCGGCCGAGCCGGGCTGCAGCAGGCCGTCGTTCCAGACGACCTCGCCGGTCAGCTGGTTGGCCGTGTTCAGGGCGATGTTCGTGCCACCGACGCCGGTCACCCACCATGACGAGGTCGGGTAATTGACGGCCAGTCGGTCGATCGGCGCGCCGCTGTTGTCGGTGCAGTCGGCCGAACCCGAGTCGCCGCTGGAGTCGAGGAACGAGATGCCCGCGGCCGCCGCCTCTTCCAGCGCGCCCTCGGTGTTCCGCACCGCGCTCCGGCCGACAGCGCCGTAGACGAACGGCTCGCACAGGCCGAGCGAGGCGGAGATCACCTGCGGCTTGAAGTCCTTGTTCTGCAGTGGCGCCGTCAGCGCCTTCAGCGAGTCGGTCTCATCGGCGTCGGACTCGTAGACGTCGATCTCCTTCACGCCGGGCGCCGCCGCGGCCATCACCTCCAGATCGAGCGTCGTCTCGCCGCCGGGGGCGAGCGCCCGGTTGATGCCGACGCCGAACGCCTTGATCGGCGGCAGGTGCAGGCCGAAGCAGTTGGCGTAGGCCTTGATGTCGGACTGCTTGAAGCCGTCGATCTCGATCAGCGCCACCCGCTCGCCCTGGCCGGTGATCCCGGCCGCCTGCAGCGGCGTGTAGTTATAGGCCGTCAGGTACTGGTTCGGCGTGAACGCGCTCGTCGCCTCGGCCGCCGGGCATCCGCTCTGGGTCCCCGAGACCGGCTTGTAGGCCGAGCTCGGTGGCGCCTGCGCGGCGCGCGCGATCGGCGCGAACGCCGACGTCCGCCATGAGGCGCCGCGCGCAGCGATCTGCGCCCGGACCGCGTGAGCGGTCCGGAACGGGCTGGGAGAGACTGCGACCGGGCGGGTGTCGAGGCCGACGACACCGGTGACGAGCCCACGCAGCGCCGGGGGGATCGAGACGCCGGCGCTCGGCGCCGTGAACCGCCCCTGGCGCGTGCGGAATTCGGTCAGCGTCGTGGCAAACAGGCGCTCGGCGCTCGCCGCGCGCAGGGTGGCGTCGATAAACAGCCCGGTCGCATCGAGCTTCAGGGCCGTCGCGCCGGCGCGGCGCAGATAGGCGAGCGCGCGCCGCTGCACCGATCGCCGGGCGCCGAACCGGCGGGCCAGCTGCGGGATCGATTCGTACTGGCCGTACCGCCGGTTGCCCGGCGTGCTGACCGCCAGCGCCAGGGCGCGCAATCCGCCCACGTTCGCCTTCAGCGGCAGCACCAACTGAAGCTGGGTGGCGGCCGGTGTCGCGCCGACGCGCGCGGCAGCAGCGGGCGGCCCACCGGTGGCGTCCGCGCTCGCGGCCAGGAGGGCGATGGCCATGAGCGCCGCCACCACGTATCCGCCGAGTCGCCTCGCTCGCATGTTGCCAACCCTTTCTGACGCGTTTCCCCACGCCGGCGCGATCAATTCCCTGTCGTGATCCTCGCATACCGGTCGCGCCCGTACTGCACGATCGGCGCTGACGGACCGCTACGCTTTCCGAGGGCGTGCAGATTCCGATGATGCGGGGCCGGGATGACGGACGCAGAGCGCGGGGCAGAGGGCGACGGGGCAAGCAACGCCGGGCAGGCCAGGCCAGAGGTCCGCGGCCAGATTCTGGCTGCCGCGGCGCAGGAGATCCGCAACGCGTCGGTCGGGGACTTCCTAGCGTTCCTCACGCCGGCCCGTCTATCGGACTCAGCCCGCGATCCCGCGCGCACGTGGTCGCCGGCGACCGTGCGCTACCAGTTTCGCCGCGACGGGCTGGCCTTTGATCGAGCCGCGGTGGCGGCCGAGCTGGCGCCGATCGTGGTGGCCGAGCTAACCGTTGCAATCGCCTCATGGGAGGCGTGGTGCGAGGAGACGATCGCGGCGGCGGCGATCGAGGAGCTCCCGCTGATCGTGACCGAGGCGTTTGCCGCGCTGCCGCGGCTGGCCGACGAGGCGACGGGCGGCGCGGCGCGGCGCGTGCTGGTGCTCGTGACGCTGTTGACGCTGGAACCGGCGACCGCCGAACAGGCATCTGAGCTGCTCGCGCGCCTCGCCGCGGCCGGGCACCGGCTGGCGTTCGCCTGTGCCGAGCGGATCGGCTACGCCGATCTCGGGGACACGCGGCTGCGCGCCCTGGGCGCCGCCGCCGTCGTGCGGGCGACGCTGATGGTGTTGACGCACGGCTCGGCGGCGCTGCCGGAGGAGCTCGAGACGATCTCCCGCGGGCTGTGGTCCGCGATCGGCGCGCTGACGGGCGAGACGCGGCCGCCTGACCCCGTGCCGGTGCACGAGACAGCCGACGAAACGGTCGTCCGGCTGGGCGCCGTGCTCGACGCCGTACAGCCGGAGACGGCACGCGCGCTCGACGCGCTGGAGCGCTACGTCGCCGTGCTGGCAGCGAGCTCGTGGGCCTTCGCCCGCGGTCACGCCCGGCTGGAGCGCCTGCGCCAGCAGCCGGGACTGCGCGACACCGAACGCGGTCGGCGCGTCTGGCGAATCGCCGCCGAGGTGCTGAGCATGGCCGACGGCGACCGCGAGCTGGCCGACGAGGTCGCGGCGGCGATTCTCGACCAGGACGTCGAGCTCGGACCGGCGGCGGCGCGAACGGGCTGGCTGCTGCTGCGCCTGGAGCGCTTCGAGGAGGCCGAGCAATACCTGCGCCGCGCGCGCCGCGCGGCACAGCACCGCGGCGACCAGGAGGGCTTCGCGCTGGCCCAGGCGTTTCTCGCCCACGGGGCGTGCCTCACCGGGCCGCTGGAGCGGGCGGTCACGATCGCCGAGGAGCTGTACCGGCTTGACGGCGGGCCGAACGTCTCCCTGGCGATCGCGATCGCCGCCGCCGCCGCCAGCCGCGCGCTGCTGCTGGCCGGCCGCACGGCGGAGGCGGCGGCGCAGCTGGAGCGACTGGCCGAGGCGCGTGGTGCGGACGCGAGTCTTGGCGACACGATGGCGCAGATCTCCGAAGCGTGGCTGTCGCTCGCCGGCGATCGTCCCGAGGCCGCGCTGCGCACGCTGAACGAGGTGCGCGAACGGCTGCGGCGCATCCATGTGGCGAACCCGGCCGGATGGCCGTGGCTGGAGCCGACGGTCGTGGCGCTGGGACTGCTCGGGCGTCACGCGGATGCCGGGCGCCTCGTCACCTCGGCGCGCGCACCGGTGGAGCGATGGGCCACGCCGACGGTGCTGGCCGAGCTCGAGCACGCCAGAGCCGTGCTATGCCCCACCGTCAGCCGGGCCGAACAGTCCATTCACGTGGCGATCGCCGCGTTGAACGCCAGCGGCGCGCACGTCGAGCGCGTCCGCAGCGAGCTGATCCTGGCCGGACTCCGGGGCTGGCCGCCCGCCGCCGAGGAGCCGCCCATGACGGTCAGTCCCGACTCGGTGCTCGTCCGGGCCGTCTTGGCCATCCCGCGCGCCCCCGATGGGCTGACCCCGCGCGCCCACGCCGTCGCGGCGATGGTGGCGCGCGGCATGCGTAACCAGCAAATCGCGGCGGCGCTCGGCATCTCGGTGTCCACCGTCGGCCGCCACGTGTCCCGCGCCATGGCGGCGACGAGAACCAGGTCGCGGACCGAGCTGGCGATCCTCGCCGCCGGGTGGCCGCCGCCGGCCGGCCGCCCTGGCGCCGAAGAATGACCTCGATTCACCAGTAGTCACAAATGCACGGCCAGGACGGTCGCGTCGAGGGCCGCAAACGCGCCAAAACGAGCGTTGACACCCGGACGCTCGACCGATTCCATACCGGTAGGGCACGGTCAGCACGATCGTAGGGGGCTTCCGCGGACTTACGGGGGTCGCTAACGGATGATTGTCGCTGTCCTTGACCTGTGCGCCAACGCAATGATGCCGGTGCGTACATATCCGCTCGGGCATCGCCCCGGCTGTGGCCACTCCGAAGGGCGGCAGCCGGGGCGCACCGACGTCACGACGTGGAGGGGTCCTCGCGACGCTCGATCTCGATCTTGAACCGCTGCACATCGGCGCGGCGCACGAGCTCGCCGCCGCGCTCGTAGGGGATGATCTCGGCGCGGAGCTCGCGGCGTAGCGCCTCCAGGCGCTCCACCTCCGCCTTCAGCTCGCCGGCCCGGCGCTCCAGCGCCGAGACCCGCCGGGCCATCGACTCCAGCTGCAGCTCGAGCTCGAAGACGCGCTCGACACCGGCCAGGTTCATCCCCAGCTCGGCGGTCATCTCCTGGATCCGGCGCAGGCGCTCGACGTCCTTGTGCGAGTACAGCCGCGTCCCCTTCGGCGAGCGCTTCGGCTCGATCAGCCCGCGCGCCTCGTACATCCGCAGGGTCTGAGGATGCATCTCGGCGAGCTCGGCGGCGACCGAGATCATGAACACCCCGCGGTCCGAGTCGACCTCCACCCGCGTCGTCGTCCGGATCCGCCGCATACCGATCGTCACTGCTCCTTGGTCGCAGCCGCGTCGGCGAACAGGCTCGCCCGCGGGTTGCCGTTCATCACGGTCGACAGCTTGTCAACCGCCTCGGTCTGCTCGGGCGAGAGCGAGGACGGCACATCGATCACGAACCGGTAATGGATGTCGCCGCGCCCCTTGCCGCCGAGACGCGACGGCCCCTCGCCCCGCAGCCGCTGGACGGTGCCGTGCTTGGTCCCGCGCGGGACGCGCAGCCGTTTGCTGCCGTTCAGGGTCGGCACCTCGATCACGGCGCCTTGGATCGCCTCCGGAATCGTGAGTGGCACCTCCACCTCGAGGTTCTCGCCGTTGCGCCTGAAGACCGGCGACTCGCTCACCCGGGTGATGACGTACAGGTCCCCGGGGTCACCGCCGGTCGGCGTGGTGGCGGGCTCGCCCTTGCCGGCCAGCCGGATCCGGCTCCCGTCGCGGACGCCCGCGGGGATGTTGACCCGCAGCCGCTTGATCGTCCGCTGGGCGCCCGAGCCGGCGCACGTCGGGCATGGCTGCTCGATGATCGTCCCCGTCCCCTTGCAGTTGGAGCACGGCTGGGAGATCGAGAAGATCCCCTGGCTCTGGGCCTCGACGCCGCGGCCCTCGCACACCGGGCAGACCTTCGCGCTGGTGCCCGGCTTCGCACCGGTGCCGTGACACGTCGGGCAGCGGTGCGAGGTCGGCACGGCCAGCGGGACCTGTGAGCCGTTCACGGCCTGCTCGAAGCTGAGCGACACCTCGGTCTCCAGATCGCGCCCGCGGGCGACGGCGCCCGCTCCCGCGCCACGGCCACGGCCGCGCGCGCCGCCGGGAGCCCCACCGGCGGCGCCGAACAGGTTCGAGAGGATGTCGCCGAAGCCGCCGGCGAACGAGCCCGGATCGAACCCGCCGGCTCCCGCGAACCCAAACGGCCCGGTGCCACGGTCGTACTGCTTGCGCTTCTCCGGGTCGGACAGGACGTCGTGCGCCTGCGAGATCTCCTTGAAGCGCTCCTCGGCCTGCTTGTTGCCGGAGTTGCGGTCCGGGTGATACTGGCGCGCCAGCTTGCGGTACGCCTTCTTGATCTCCTCGTCGGAGGCATTCTTGCCGACTCCGAGGACCTTGTAGTAGTCGGGACGCTCAGGCATCGCGGAGTCCGTTCTTACGCCGCCACCAGCACGCGGGCCGGCCTCAGCACGCTCTCGCCGAGCTTGTAGCCGCGCTGGTAGACCTCGACGACCGAGCCCGGCTCGGCCCCCGCGATCGGCGCCTGGGCGACGGCCTCGTGCAACTGCGGGTCAAACGTCTCGCCGACCGGCGAGAAGCCCTCGATCCCGGCGCGCTGGAGCGCCGAGATCACGTCGGCGTGGACCAGCTCGATGCCGGAGACCAGCTGCGCGTGCACCTCGTCGCCCTCGCCCGCGGCGGCCGCGGCGGCGCGAGCGGCGGCCAGTGCCCGGTCGAGGTTGTCGACCGCCGGCAGCAGCTCCTTGGCCAGCTTCGCCACGCCGCGGGCCTGCGCCAGCGCCGCGTCGCGGACGGCGCGCTTGCGGTAGTTCTCGAAGTCGGCCTGGGTCCGCTGTGCCAGCGCCAGGTACTCGTCGGCCTTCGCCGCCCTGGCGGCGACCGGATCGACCTCGGCCTCGGGCTCGGCGTCACCCTCAACGCTGCCCTGCACCTCGGCCTCGGGCGCCTCCTCCAGGGTCGGCTCGCCCTCGGGCCGGCCGCCGGCGTCAGCCCCGTCCCCAGGCGTGGGCGGGGCGGCTCCTTTCGGAGCCGCCTTGAACGGATCGCCGCTCATTACTTGCCCTCGTCAACGACCTCGGCATCCACCACGTCCTCCTCCTCGGCGCCCGCGCCGTTGGAGGACCCTTCGGTGCCGTTGCCATCGGCGGCCGCCGATGCGGCGGCCTGCTCCTGGGCGCGCTGGTACATCGCCTCGGAGACCTTGTGGAAGGACGCGTTCAGCGCGTCGGTCTTGGCCGTGATGTCGGCCGCGTCCTCGCTGGTCAGCACCTCGCGCAGCGCCTTGATGGCCGCCTCGATCTCCTGCTTGGAGTCCTCGTCGACCGCCTCGCCAAGCTCCTTCAGCTGGCGATCGGCCTGGTAGGCGGCGTTCTCGCCGTTGTTACGGGCCTCGGCCAGCTCGCGCAGGCGCTTGTCGTCCTCGGCGTGCGACTCGGCGTCGGACACCATCCGCTTGATCTCGTCGTCGGACAGGCCCGAGCCCGCCTTGATCTCGATCTTCTGCTCCTTGCCGGTGCCGAGGTCCTTGGCCGACACGTTCAGGATGCCGTTGGCGTCGATGTCGAACGCGACCTCGATCTGCGGGATCCCCCGCGGCGCCGGCGGGATGCCGGTCAGCTGGAACTTGCCCAGCGACTTGTTGTACTGGGCCATCTCGCGCTCGCCCTGTAGGACGTGGATCTCGACGCTCGGCTGGTTGTCCTCGGCCGTCGAGAACACCTCGCCCTTGCGGGTCGGGATCGTCGTGTTGCGCTCGATCAGCTTCGTCATGACGCCGCCCTTGGTCTCGATCCCCAGCGTCAGCGGGGTCACGTCGAGCAGCAGCACGTCCTTCACGTCACCGGCCAGCACGCCGGCCTGGATCGCGGCGCCGACGGCGACCACCTCGTCGGGGTTGACCCCGCGATGCGGCTCCTTGCCCGTCAGCTCCTTGACCTTCTCCTGGACGGCCGGCATCCGGGTCATCCCGCCGACCAGCACGACGTGGTCAATCGTCGCGGCGCCCTTCTCCTTGGCGTCGTCGAGCGCCTGGCGCACCGGAGCGACCGTGCGGTCGAGCAGGTCGGCCGTCAGCTCGCTCAGCTTGGCGCGGGTGAGGCGCATGTCGAGGTGCTTCGGCCCGGTGGCGTCAGCGGTGATGAACGGCAGGTTGATCTGCGTCTCCTGCGTCGTCGAGAGCTCGATCTTCGCCTTCTCGGCGGCCTCGTACAGGCGCTGGAGCGCCATCGGGTCGGCGGCCAGGTCGATGCCCTGGTTCTTCTTGAAGTCGGACACCAGCCAGTCGACAACGGCCTTGTCGAAGTTGTCGCCGCCGAGGTGGTTGTCACCAGCGGTGGCCTTCACCTCGAACACGCCGTCGCCGATCTCCAGCACCGAGACGTCGAACGTGCCGCCGCCGAGGTCGAAGACCAAGATGGTCTGGTCGTTCTCCTTGTCGAGGCCGTAGGCCAGTGCGGCCGCAGTCGGCTCGTTGATGATCCGCTTCACGTCGAGACCGGCGACCTTGCCGGCATCCTTCGTGGCCTGGCGCTGGTCGTCGTTGAAGTACGCGGGGACGGTGATCACCGCGCTGTCCACCGTGTCGCCGAGGTAGGCCTCGGCGTCGGTCTTCAGCTTCTGCAGGATCATCGCGCTGATCTCCGGCGGGGAGTACTGCTTCGGCTTGCCATCGACCGTCACCTCGACGCGGGCGTCGCCGCCCTGGCCCGAGACGACCTTGTACGGGACGATCGACTCCTCCTCGCGCACCTCGGCCTCCTTGCGGCCCATGAAGCGCTTGATCGAGAAGACGGTGTTCTGCGGGTTGGTCACGGCCTGGCGCTTGGCCACGGTGCCGACGAGTCGCTCGCCGCCCTGCGTGAAGGCGACGACGGACGGGGTGGTGCGTCCACCCTCGCTGTTCTCGACGACCGTCGGCTCGCCACCCTCGAGTACGGCCATACACGAGTTGGTCGTCCCGAGGTCGATTCCGATTGTCTTGCCCATCGTTGGTTCTGCTCCTGTTCGGTCTTAAAAATCTAAGTGCAAGGCTAGCAGATCCGAGTTAGGCGAAAGTCCCCGCACTCGGGCACATCCGGGCCAGGGCACACGCGCCGCACTCGGGGCGACGGGCATGGCAGGTCCGCCGACCGTGGCGAAGCAGGTTCATGTGGAACTCCAGCTCCTGTCCGCGCGGGGTCAGCCCGAGCATCGTGTCGTGGAGCTCCTCGAACGGCGCCTTCTCCCGGAACAGATGCAGGCGGATCCCCACCCGCGACACGTGGGTGTCGACCGGCACGTCGCGCATCCCGAACGCGAACAGCAGCACACAGGCCGCCGTCTTGCGGCCCACGCCGGGCAGCGCGCAGAGGTACTGCTGGGCGTCGGAGACGCTCAGCTCGGGGAGCCAGTCGAGGGTGAGGGTGTGGTCCGGCGAGCTGTCGGTGATCGCCTTCAGGATCGCCGTGATCCGGGCCGACTTCACCTTCGAGATGCCGCCGGGGCGAATCGCCTCCTCGACAAGATCGACCGGCGCGTCGCGCACCGACTCCCAGTCGGCGAAGCGCTCGACGAGGGCCAGGTAGGCGACGTCGCGATTGCGGTCGTTGGTCGATTGCGAGAGCACGGTGAGGATCAGCTCGGCGATCGGGTGCCAGTGGGGCCCGTGGCGCGGGACGCCGTAGACGAGCCGCAGGCGGTCGCGGATGGCGCGGACGTGCCGGCGATCGGCGGTGGTGATCTGGGCGGGGGCGCTCAATCCACCGCGCCCCAGCGCTCGCACGCGTGCGCGGCGGCCGCCGCGGCGGCCCGCATCGAGGCCGGGATCGCGGGGGGGTAGAAGCCCGTCCGCTCCAGCTGCGCCAGCAGCGTTCCGGTGAAGGCGTCGCCGGCCCCGATCGTGCTGCGGACGACCGCCTCGACGGCCTCGACATCGACGCGGTGCTCGCCGCGGAGGATCGCGCCGTCCGCGCCTAAGGTCAGCGCCACCATCCGCGCTCCGGCCTTCAGGAGGGCCGTCGCGGCGCGCTCGGGGTCCTCTTCGCCGGTCATCAGCTGCGCCTCCGCCAGGTTGGCGCGGACGAGCAGCGCGCCCGGCACGCACGCGTTGGTGGTGGCCTGCGCGTCGGCGCGCGAGGACCACCGGGGCAGCCGGAGGTTGGGATCGAAGATCACGTGCCGGCCCTGAGCCAGCGCGAGTTCCCGGGCCTGCATCGTCAGCTTGCGCTCCTCGTCGCCGACAAGCGTGTTGGAGCTGAAGAACAGCGCCGCGCAGGACGCGACCGCGTCCTGGAGGCTTCCGTCGAGCGCCGGGACGATGGCGCCCATCCCGGGGTTATAGATGGTGTAGTGCGCCTCGCCTTCCCCGTCGACGGTGACGAGCGCCAGCGGCGTCGGCATTCCGCTCACCAGCGCAAACACGGACACGTCGACACCCTCGGTGGCCAGCCGGTCCCGGAGCCATGCCCCCCAGTCGTCATCGCCCACACCGCCGACAAGTTTCACGCGCGCGCCCGCGCGGGCAACATGGACGGCGACGTTGGCGACCGCTCCACCGAAGTGCGCGACGAACGCCCCGGCCTGGGCCAGCCCGTCGGCCGGCTGCTCGCAGATGAGATCGACCAGCGCCTCACCGAGGCACAGGATGCCCGCCCGTTCAGTGCTCTCCACGGCTGTATTCTCGCCGACGCGTGGACACGATCGATCGCCGCCGGGCCGCGCCGGTGCTGCTCGCGGGCGCGATCGCGCTCGTCTACCTGATCGTCGACCCGCCGAGCTACGACCTGGCCGCGCAACTGCTGCGCACAAAGCTGTTCTCGGCCGAGGGATTCGGGCTGTGGAACAACTGGTGGTACGGCGGCCACGACACGCTCGCCTACAGCGTCCTGTTCGGACCCCTGGCGGCCGCCACCTCGCCGCAGCTGATCGGGGCGCTCGCGGCCGTGATCACCGCGGCACTGTTCTCCGAGGTCGTCACCGCGCGCTACGGGGCGCGCGGCGAGCTCGGGGCGCTGTGGTTCGCCGCGGCGACAAGCGTCTCGTTGTTCAGCGGCCGGCTGACGTTCGCGCTCGGGCTGATGTTCGCGCTGGGCGCGCTGCTGGCGCTGACGCGTCGGCGCCCGCTGCTGACCGGCGGGCTGTCGGTGCTGGCCGCGCTCTCCAGCCCGGTGGCGGCGCTGTTCACCGCGTTGGTCGGCGTGACCGTCGCGCTGCGTGCCGCGCACGAGCGCGACGGCAGTCGGAGCGCCGTCGGGCTCGGCGTGATTCTGTGCTCGCTGCTCCCCGTGCTCGCGCTGTCCGTCGCCTTCCCCGAGGGCGGCACGGAGCCGTACGCGTTCTCGTCGCTGTGGCCGGTGCCGGTGATCGCGGTGATGTTCGTCGCGCTGGCGCCGGCGCAGGAGGCCGCGGTGAAGCTCGGCGCGGCGCTGTATGCGGGTGGCTGCGTGCTCGCGTACGCGATCCCCTCGCCGATCGGCGCCAACGCCGGGCGGCTGGCGCCACTTCTGGCGGGGCCGCTGGCAGCGCTCGTGTGGTCCAGGCGCCGGACGGCGTGGCTGCTCGCGGCGGCGGCGCCGCTGCTCTACCTCCAGTGGCAGGCACCCGCGCGCGACGTCATCACCAGCGCTCAGAACCCGGCCGTGAGCGCGTCGTACTGGCGGCCGCTGCTGCGCTTTCTCGGCACCCGGCACGGAGCGCCGTTCCGGGTCGAGATCCCGTTCACGGCCTCGCACTGGGAGGCGTACTACGTCGCCCCGCGGTTCCCGCTGGCCCGCGGCTGGGAGCGCCAGCTCGACGAGCGCGACAACGCGCTGTTCTACGACGGCACTCTGACCGCGCCGCGGTACGAGGTCTGGCTGCACGCGCTGGCCATTCGGTTCGTCGCCGTAGCCGCGGGACCGGTGGACTCCTCGGCCCGCCAGGAGCTCGCGCTGATCGACCGCGGACTGCCGTACCTGCGGCTCGTGTGGGCCAGCCCTCGCTTTCGCGTCTACGCCGTCCGCGACCCCACGCCGATCGCCCAGGGGCCGGTCACGCTGACGGCGTACGGCCCGAGCTCGCTGACGCTCGTCGCCCACGCGCCGGGCCGGGTCGTGCTGCATGTCCGCTACTCGCCGTACTGGGAGCTCGGCCGGGGGTCGGGGTGCGTGTCACCCGCGGGCGGCTTCACCGCGCTGACGCTGCGGCGGCCCGGCCGTGTCCGCGTGGTGATCGGGTTCTCGCTCGGTCGGATCGGGGCGCGCTCGCCACGGTGCTCGAGTTAGGGCCCGCGCGAATGAGTCCTTAGACCAATGGCCAAGGAGCACGGCGAAGACCGCCGGTACGATGAGCGCGTTCTTATGCGACGTGGGCTGAGGTGGATCGAGACACGGCTGCTGCCCCACGGCTGGGAGGACGTGCTGCGCCAGCTGGCGATGTTCGGCGTGGCCTACGGCGCGTATGAGCTCGTCCGCGGCATGGTCGCCAACTCCGGCTACAAGCCGTTCGGCGACGCCACCCGGATCATCGACCTGGAGCGGACGCTGCACGTGTTCGTCGAGCCGAGCATCCAGGCCTGGGCCCAGAACCGGCACGTGATCATGGATCTGGCCGACTGGACGTACCTGAACGCGCACTTCGTGGTGACGGTCGGCGCGCTCGTGTTCATCTACCTGCGTCGCAACGACTCGTTCTACTTCGTGCGCAACATGTTCATGGTCGCGATGGCGATCGCGCTCGTCGGCTACGCCGTGTATCCGACCGCTCCGCCACGGCTCTTGCCGCAGTGGGGCTTCACCGACTCGATCCGCCAGTTCACCGGCCTGACCGTCGAGCACGGACCGGGCAGCGCGCTGCTGAACTTCTACGCCGCCGTCCCGTCGATGCACGTCTGCTTCTCGCTGATGATCGGGGTGGCGATGGCGCGGCTGGTCAGACGGCGGCCGCTGAAGCTGGTCTGGTGCGTCTACCCGCTGGTGATTATGTTCGTCGTGGTGGCGACCGGCAACCACTACCTCACCGACGTGGTCCTCGGTGCCCTCACGGCGGGTGCGGCGGCGCTCCTCTCCCATCAGCTCCTGGCACGGGCGCGCCCGGACGTGTGGGCGTTCGGCCCCGCGACGGCGTAGCCTCCGGCGCGCACACCATGGCCGACACGAGCACGAAGCCGCCGCGCCAGCGCGGCGAGCGCGCACGCCGCGGCGATCGCGACGGGGGACGTCCCACCACGCAGGAGTACATGCGCGATCGCCTGATCGAATCTCGACTGACCCCGAACGCGATCTCGCTCACCGGGTTCGCGCTGAACCTCGCCGCCGCCGGGCTGGTCGTCGCGCGGCTGTTCTTCCTCGCCGGGCTCGCCTTCATCATCGGCTCGATCATGGACACGCTCGACGGGCGCTACTCGCGCATGTCGGGCAAGGGCACCGAGTTCGGCGCGTTCCTCGACTCGACGCTCGACCGCCTGGAGGAGGGGATCGTTCTGACCGCCGTCGGCGCGTACTTCGCCGCGCGCCACAACCAGGCGGCGGTCGCGGCGGTCGTGGCCGCCGTGCTGTTCTCGCTGATGGTGTCCTACACACGCGCGCGCGCCGAAGCGCTCGGCGTCGCCTGCAAGGTCGGTCTGGCCACGCGGCCCGTGCGGGTCGTGATCCTGTCGGTCGGGCTCGTGTTCGCCCGCGGCGCGTCGCTGGGCAACTTCGCGTTGCTGGCGCCGGCCGTGTATGTGCTCGCCGGACTCACGCTGGTGACGACGATCCAGCGGATCGTTCACGTTCGCGGCGAGCTGCGTAAGCGTCGCGCCGAGGAGTAGCTCCGGGTCCGCGACATGCCGGCCCCGGTGCGGGCGCACCGGCGATCATGCCCGTGTCGGTGTAACCAAGGCCCAGCGGCGGACTACGTCTTTGCGTAGCCATGGCGCCGACGCGCGCCGGCCTGCGGCCAGCCCGCGGACGATCTTTTGACGGAGGACTCTTCACAGTGAGCAAGACGAACGGCAGGACCAACGGTGCCGCGGCGACGAATGGCACAGCCCGCTACCAGTCAGACAAGGTGCGCGTCGCGATCATCGGCGTCGGCAACTGCGCGAGCTCGTTCGTGCAGGGCGTGCAGTACTACGCGGAGGCGTCGCCCGACACCGCCGTGCCGGGCCTGATGCACGTTGACCTCGGCGGCTACCACGTCTCCGACATCGAGTTCAGCGCCGCGTTCGATATCGATGCGTCGAAGGTTGGACTCGATCTCAGCAAGGCGATCTTCTCGGGCCAGAACAACACCCTGAAGCTCGGCGACGACGTCCCCAACCTCGGCGTCCCGGTGCAGCGCGGGATGACCCACGACGGTCTGGGCAAGTACCTGAAGGAGAAGATCACGAAGGCACCCGGCGAGACCGCCGACATCGTGCAGATCCTGAAGGACACGCACACCGACGTCGTCGTGTCCTATCTCCCCGTCGGCTCCGAGCAGGCGACGAAGTGGTACGTCGAGCAGGTGCTGGAGGCCGGCTGCGGCTTTGTGAACTGCATCCCGGTGTTCATCGCGCGGGAGAAGTACTGGTCCAAGCGCTTCAAGAAGGCCGGGCTGCCGATCGTCGGCGACGACATCAAGTCGCAGGTCGGGGCCACGATCGTCCATCGCAACCTGGCCCGGCTGTTCCACGAGCGCGGGGTGAAGATGCTCCGCACCTCGCAGCTGAACGTCGGCGGCAACATGGACTTCTACAACATGCTGGAGCGCGAGCGGCTGGAGTCGAAGAAGATCTCCAAGACCAACGCGGTGACCTCGATCATGGGCCACACGCTGCCGCCCGAGGACGTCTACATCGGCCCGTCCGACTACGTGCCGTGGCTGACGGACCGCAAGTGGGCCCACATCCGGATGGAGGGCCAGGCGTTCGGCGACGTTCCGCTGAAC
The DNA here is from genome assembly GCA_035552615.1 of Solirubrobacteraceae bacterium. Classification (GTDB taxonomy): domain Bacteria; phylum Actinomycetota; class Thermoleophilia; order Solirubrobacterales; family Solirubrobacteraceae; genus Palsa-465. The sequence goes on along the minus strand of DASZLC010000204.1, from coordinate 10,951 downwards.
CTCGAGCTGAAGCTCGAGGTGTGGGACTCCCCCAACTCCGCCGGGATCGTCATCGACGCCGTCCGCTGCTGCAAGCTGGCGCTGAACAACGGCATCGCCGGCCAGCTCGACGGTCCCAGCTCCTATCTCATGAAGTCGCCGCAGAACCAGCGACCCGATGCCGAGGCGCGCGACGCGACCGAGAAGTTCATCGCCGACAACACGCGTCAGCCGATCCCGGTCGCCAAGACTGCGTCGAAGGCCGTCAAGGCAGCGAAGTAACCGCAGCGCCCCGGCGAGGCCGAGAGGCTTCCGTAGACTGACGCGAGTGCCCGCCGAGCGGCTCGCCATCGCACAGGTGACGCCTTTCGCCTGGGAGGCGCCGAACGAGGTCGGCGAGTACGTCGGACGCGTGTCCGACGAGCTGGCCGGTCGCGGCCACCGGGTGCTGATCATCGCGCCGTCGAAATCTCCGGCGCTCGTGAAGGAGAGCCGCCGGGCGCTCCGCCGCGACCCGGAGAAGCTGCTGGCGCGGGCCGACGGCCAACCGCTCGTGCTCGGCGTGGGCGAGGTCCTGCCGTTCTCGCCGATGCGGCGGCGAGCCGCGTCGCTGCCGGTGGACGTCGCGCGGACGATCGAGGAGGCACTGCAGACGCTCCCGCTCGACGTCGTTCACGTGCACGAGCCGTTCGCCCCGAGCGCCTCCAGCGTCGCGCTGCGCCACTCCCACGCGCTGAACGTCGGGAGCTTTCACGAGCCGACCGAGCGGATCCTCTCGACCCAGCTCGGACGGCCGCTGTCGCGGCTGCTGTTCGGGCGGCTCGATGCCCGCACCGCCAGCTACCGGGCGACACGAGAGCTGATGCAGCGCTTCTTCCCGGCGGAGTATCGGGTGATCCTGCCCGGAGCCGGGCGCACCAAGCCGCGGAAACGCTCCGGCCCGGTCCGGATCGTGATCGTGGCCGAGGAGGAGCGCGCGGCGCTGCGAACGTTCCTGCGGGCCCTGCGTGCCGTGCCCTCCGAGCCGGACTGGCGGGCGACCGTCTGGTCCGCCCGCTCACTGGCGACGCCGGCGACGCTCGGGCGGGCGCTGCGCGAGCGCGTCAGCTTCGTCGATGTCACCGAGCTGACGGCGACCCAGGCGATCGCCGACGCCGACGTGCTCGTGCTCGCCTCCGAAGGCGTGCGCCCGATCCCGGGGGCGCTGATCAGCGCCATCGCCGCGGGGGTCGTCCCGGTCGCCCCGCGCCTCGCCGCCTACGAGGAGGTGCTCTCGGACGGCGGCTACGGGCTGGCCTTTGAGCCGGGGGACGCCGTCACGCTGGCCGCCCAACTGACGCGAGCGATCGCCGAGCCCGAGCTGCGGGCCCAGCTGCGCGACGCCGCCGCCGAGCTGCGGGCAACGCTGACCTGGGACCGGGTGGCCGGAGAGCTCGATGAGATCTACGCCGGGCTCGTGGCGCGCCGCCACGATCACCGCGGCGTCCCGGCGCTGCGCCGCCGGTTGGCCGACCGCCCGCTGATCGACGCCGACCTGCACATGCACACCGACCACTCCTATGACTGCGCGACCCCCGTTGAGGTGCTGCTGGCCGAGGCCAAGGCGCGCGGCCTCGGCGCGATCGCCGTCACCGATCACAACGAGATCTCGGGCGCGCTGGAGGCGGCGAGGCAGGCGAACGGCATCAAGGTGATCGTCGGCGAGGAAGTGAAGACGGCCGATCAGGGCGAGGTCATCGGCCTGTTCATCGAGCGCAAGATCCCGCGCGGCATGTCGCTCCAGGAGACGATCGCCGAGATCAAGCGCCAGGGGGGCCTCGTCTACGTCCCGCATCCGTTCGACCGGCTCCATTCCGTCCCCGACTACGAGCACCTGCTGGCCGTGCTCGACGACGTCGACGCGCTGGAGATCTTCAACCCGCGCGTGGCCATTCAGGAGTTCAACGAGGAGGCCGTCCGCTTCGCGGCCAAGTACCGCCTGCCGGCCGGGGCGGGATCCGACGCCCATGTCCCCCAGGGGCTCGGATCGGTACGCATCCGGATGCGCGCCTTCGACGGCCCCGAAGAATTCCTGGAGTCGCTCAGAGACGCCGATATCGTCCGCAATCCGGCCAGCTTGCTCTACGTTCAGGCGCTGAAGTTCCTGCAGACGAAGGCGCTCCCCGAGTCGGCTCGGCGGGCATCCCGGGACCGCCGCGTCCGGCGGGTGGCCCGCAAGTCCTGATGCGCCCGGAAGGACAAGCTCGCCCCCTGTCCAATCCGGCACTCGTGCCCGCAACCGACGACGAGATCCGCGAGAAGTACCTGGAGCGCGCGATCCGGGAGCTGAACAGCTTCGCGCGCGAGCTCCAGGACTGCCCCCACTGCCCACGCGGTCAGCTGATGCCCGTGCTGGGCTCCGGGCACCCGCAGGCCGACATCTTCCTGCTGAAGCACACCGCCCGCCCCTCCGAGATCGAGGAGGGCGTTGCCTTCTACGGCCGCACCGGAAGCGCGCTGATGAAATCGCTGAAACGCCTCGCGATCGACCCGCTGGCCGTCTACGGGACGCTGTGCGTGAAATGCCCCGTGATCGATCCGGTGATGGCCGACCCGGGCTGCGTGGCCCGGCTCGTCGAAGAGCTCGCGATCATCTCGCCGAAGATCCTTGTCGTGATGGGCGCCGACGCCCTGGCGGTCGTGAACGACCTCGACATCCCGGCGCGGCGCACCCTGGATGCCGATCCTGGCGTGGTGCAGGATTTCACCCCGTCGATTGAGGCGCTCTACGTGCCCAACATCGACGACGCGCTCGACGAAGAGCAGGCCAAGCGCGACTTCTGGTCGGCGTTCCGGGTCCTCGGCCAGTGGTGGGCCGACCTTCCGCCGTACTGACAGTCCCCCCAAAAAGACACCCGTGAGGCGCGCGCAGGGAGTTAGACTCGGCGGCATGGGACTTGAAGAGGAGACCCTGGAGAAGACCGGCGACCGCTGCGAGGAGTGCGGCGCCAAGCTCACCGCTGAGGAGCTGCGCGTCGCGCTGGAATCCGGCGGACCGGCACTGTGCTCGATCCACGCGGCCGAGGACGAGCCCGGCCTCGTCACCGACGAGGCGGACTTCGAGGGCTGAGCGGCCCCTTTAGTTGGTGAGGACGATCTTGCCCAGCTTGCCGCCGGCGGCGAACGTGGCGTAGGCCTCGGCGGCGTCGGTCAGCGGGAACCTCGCCGCGATCGGCACGACGATCGCACCGGAGGCGAGCAGTGGCAGCACGGTGCGCTCGACCGCACGCGCCGCCAGCGCCTTCTCCTCCAACGGGCGGGACCGCAGCATCGAGGCGGAGATCCGGCCGCGTTTGCCCATCAGCGCGCCGAGGTTCAGCTCGCCCTTGGCGCCCGCACTGATGCCGATCACGACGATCCGGCCCTGGAGGGCGAGCGAGTTCACGTTCTCGGCCAGGTTCGGCGCGCCGACCAGCTCCAGGATCACGTCGAACGGGCCGTGCTCGCCAAACCCCTCGCAACCGATCACCTCGGCGCCGAGCTCAGCGACCGCATCGCGAGCCGCCTCGTTGCGCACGGTCGCGGTGACGCGGGCTCCGGCCGCGGTGCCGAGCTGGATCGCCGCGGTGCCGACGCCGCCGGCGCCGCCGTGGACGAGCAGCCGCTCGCCGGGCGCCAGGGCGCACTGGGTGAAGACCGCGTCGTGGGCGGTCGTGAACACCTCGGGCACACCGCCGGCCGCGACCCAGTCCAGCGCATCCGGCACCGGCATCAGCTGCCGCTCGTGCACGACGGCCAGCTCGGCCTGTCCGCCGCCGCCGACGATCGCCATCACGCGGTCGCCAAGCGAGAAGCGCCGGGCCCCGGGGCCGAGCTCGACGACCTCGCCGGCCAGCTCCAGGCCCGGGATGTCCGGCGGTGAGCCGGGCGGCGCCGGATACAGGCCGCGGTGTTGCATCATGTCGGCCCCATTCAGTCCCGCCGCCTTCACGGCGACCAGCACCTCACCGGCGCCCGGACTCGGGTCGGGGTGCTCCTCGACGGTGAGCGTCGCATCGCGAATCGTCACTGCTCGCATCGTCGTCTCAGATTAGCCGCGCTGGAGCTGCGCCACACACTCGATGTGCGGCGTCTGCGGGAACATGTCGACGGGGCGGACCTTCGTCAGCCGGTAGCCCGCCTCGACCAGCTGGGCGGCGTTCGGCGCCAGCGTCGTCGGGTTGCACGACACGTACACGATGCGCTTCGGCGAGGCCTCGATCACGCGGCGGACGATCTTCTGCGAAAGGCCGTTGCGCGGCGGGTCGAGCACGACCACGTCCGGGCGCTTGGCCTTCTCGACGAGGTCGCGCATGGCCAGCCGGACGTCGCCGGCGAAGAAGTGGGCGTTGTCGATCTCGTTCGCGCGGGCGTTGACGATGGCGTCGGCGATCGCCGACTCGACCAATTCCAGGCCCCACACCTCGGCGGCGCGGGGGGCCATCAGCAGCCCGATCGTCCCGATCCCGCAGTACAGGTCGTAGACGCGCTCAAAGCCGCCGAGCTCGGCGTACTCGATCGCCAGCTTGTACAGCCGCTCGGCCATCTCGGTGTTCGTCTGAAAGAACGCCTCGCCCGAGATGCTGACCCGCAGCCCGGCGAGCTCCTCCTCGATGCGCTCGACGCCCGCCAGCAGCTCGCTCTGCCCACCCTGCGTGGTTTCGGCGACGCTGTCGATCTGCGTCCACAGCACTCCGGCCAGGCCGGCGCCGGCAGCGGCCAGCCCCTCGCGGTCGAGGGGACCGCGACTGGTGACGAGCCGGACCTGGAGCTCGCCGGTGCGGCGACCCTCACGGACAACGAGGTTGCGGAGGAACCCGTCGCCGGTCCGGCGGTCGTACGGGGCGAGCCCCTCCGCGCGGCACCAGGCGACGATCTGCTCCCGCGCCCGGTTGCCGGCCTCAGAAGCGAGCAGGCAGTCGCTCACCGGGACGATCTCCTCCCAGCCACCCGGGGCGTGAAAGCCGCACACCAGCTCGAAATCCGTCCCCGCCCGCCCCGATCCGAACGAGTACTCGAGCTTGTTGCGGTAGCGCCACTGCTCCACGGCCGGAACGATCGGCTCCAGCTCGTAGCCGCTCAGCTTGCCGATCCGGTTCAGCGCGTCGGCGACCTGCTCCTGCTTGACCTCCAGCTGGCGCTCGTAGGGGAGGATCTGCCACGACGCGCCCGGGTGATCGGCCAGCGGAGCGATGCGGTCGGGGCTGGCCTGCAGCACCTCGACGGTATCGGCCTCGGCGTAGGCGCGCTTGGCCGTCCGCACCCGCGCGCGCACCCGGTCGCCGGGGATCGCACCGCTGACGAAGATGACGTACCCGTCGAGGCGGGCGACGCCCTTGCCGCCGTAGGCGAGCGCGTCGACCGTCAGCTCCAGCTCGGCGTCACGGGCCGGACGGGCGGCGCGGATGAGCTCTGTCTGCGGGGGCTCCACGCCGTCTAGCATGGCACCCCCGTGGACCTGGACGCGTACCGGAACGCGTTAGAGCAGCTTCTCGATCGCGCCGAGCACCGACTTGCGGTTGCCGTGCCGGCGCTCGTAGTCGCGGACCTTGCGCAGCTGCGGGGGCGTCAACCCGGGCAGCCGCTTCATCACCTGCGCGGCGGTGAGCTCGTCGTAGCCGCCGATCGGGAACGACGCCCCGACACCGGCCGAGCGCCGCGCGCGGTCGGCGCCGCGGACAATCCGGTCGACCGGCTCGAGGGCGCGCTTGGTGGCGGACTCCAGCTGCTCGCGTCCACGGCCCATCAGGCCCTCGAGGTCGTCGCTCTGCTGGCGTCCACGGCGGACGAGCTCGGCGACGAGCTCGTTGGCGTCGGTGCGGGTCACGCGCCCTCGCTCAGCGGCTTCGTCGAGCGTCGCCTGGATCCGCTCACGGGTCAGCACGACCAGTTCGAGTGGTGTGGTGATGCGCTTCGCCATGATCGTCCTCCTCTTCGATGGCCCCGCAGGGGCGAGCCTATTCCTCTTCCCGGACTGCCGTGCCGGTATGCGTCGAAGGCTCAGGCGACGAGCAGCTCCAGCAGCGCCTTCTGGGCGTGGCGGCGGTTCTCGGCCTGGTCCCAGATGCGCTGGCGGTCGCCGTACAGCAGGCCCTCGCTGATCTCCTCGCCCGGGTGCGCCGGCAGGCAGTGCAGGACGATCGCGTCGGGCGCGGCCAGCTCCAGCAGCGGTTCGTCGAGCCGGTAGGGGGCGAGCGCGGCACGGCGGGTCTGGGCCGACTCGGGGTCGTCGTTCATGCTCACCCAGACGTCGGCGTACAGCGCGTCGGCACCGGCGGCGGCCGCCCGCGGGTCCTCGGTGAGGATCGCGCCGGCCACCGGCTCCAGCTGATAACCGGGGGGCGCGGCGACGCGCACCTCGACGCCGGCGAGCCGGCCGAGGACGGCCAGCGACCGCGCCACGTTGTTGCCGTCGCCGACGTAGGCGACCGTCAACCCCGCCAGGCGCCCGAAGGTCTCCTTCAGCGTCATCAGGTCAGCCAGGGCCTGGACCGGATGATGATCGGCGGTGAGCATGTTCACGACGGGGACGGTGGCGTACTCGGCGAACTCCTGGAGCAGTGCGTCGGGGCCGGTCCGGATCGCGATCACCGCGGCGTGGCGGGACAGCACGTAGGCGGTGTCGCGCACCGACTCGCCGCGACTCACCTGCAGGTCCTCGGTGCGCAGCACCATCGGGTGGCCACCGAGCTCGAAGATGCCGGCCTCAAACGACACCCGCGTCCGCGTCGAAGGCCGCTGGAAGATCAGCGCCACCGTGCGCCCGGCGAGCGCGGCGCTCGACAGCGGGGCTGCCTTCAGCTCCAGCGCCCGGTCGATCAGCGCATTCAGCTCCTCGGCGCTCAGCTCGGAGCCGGTGAGAAAGTGACGGGCCACGTGTCAGCCCCGGCTGGCGCGCAGGCCGAAGCCGCGGAGCATCAGCAGCGCCTTCTCGCCCATCGTCCCGCGAGCGGGCAGAACGCCAAGCTGGGTGGCCGCGTCGTACAGGTCGTAGAAGGCACGGACTCGCAGCAACCGCTCGTGCTCCAGCTGGCAGTAGAAGATGCACGGGACGACGACGAACCGGTTCGTCGCGGGCAGCCCCTCCAGCGGCTCGCGATGAGTAGCCAGCAGCTTGCTCGGCGCCGCCGCGAACTGCTCGTTGCCGATGCGCTCGCCGAGCCGCTCCAGCCGCGCGTCGGGGAACGCCGCCCACAGCCGGCCGGCGTGGGCGGCCAGCGCGTCGCGACCTTCCAGCGGCTCGGTGGTGAGCGGATCCTCGTAATGGACCTCCGGGCTGCAGACCTCGGCGAAGGCCATCGGATCCTTGCTTGACCACGCGGCCTCCCACGCGTCGAACAGCGCGTCGAGGCTCACCACTGCGGGATCCCCTCCGTGGGCGTCGATGCCTGTGCGTAGCGGCGGCGCGGGATCCGGCCGGCGCCGGCGGCCAGCTCGCCCGCCTCGACGCCGAGCCGGACGGCGCGGGCCATCGCCACCGGATCCTGGGCCCGCGAGATCGCGCTGGCGCACAGCACCGCGTCGCAGCCCAGCTCGATCGCGAGCGCAGCGTCGGACGCCGTGCCGACACCGGCATCGAGAATCACCGGCACGCCGGCGTGCTCGACGATCAGGGAGATGTTGTACGGGTTGAGGATGCCCATGCCGCTGCCGATCGGCGAGCCGAGCGGCATCACCGCGGCGCAGCCTACGTCTTCCAGGCGCCGGGCGATCACTGGGTCGTCGGTCGTGTACGGGAGCACGGTGAACCCGTCCTCGATCAGCGCCTCGGCGGCGGCCACCAGCTCGACGGCGTCGGGCAGCAGCGTGCGGTCGTCGCCGATCACCTCCAGCTTCACCCAATCGGTCTCGAATGCCTCGCGGGCCAGCTGTGCGGTGAGGATCGCGTCGCGGGCGGTGAAGCAGCCGGCCGTGTTCGGGAGCACCTCGACGTCGGCGTCGCGGAGCACGTCCAGGATCGAGCCGCGGGCGGCAGGATCAAGCCGCCGCAGCGCCACGGTGCACAGCTCGGCCCGGGATTCCTTCAGCGCCCGGCGCAGCAGCTCGTGGCTGGTGAAGCCGCCCGTGCCGAGGACCAGGCGGGAGCGCAACGCGCGGCCGGCGATCTCGAACACCGCTCAGCCCCCCTGGACGGCGACGACGATCTCGACCCGGGCGCCGTCCGTCAGCGCGGTCTCGTCCCACTCCGCGCGGGGGACGACCTCGCCGTCGAGCGCGACGGCCATACCCCGGCCCCCGGCGGGTACTCCGGCGGCCTCGATCAACGCCGCGATCGTGGTGTCGGCGCACAGCTCGCGGGGCTCACCGTTGACGATGATCACGCGTGCACCACCGGCGCGGTGAGGCGCTCTGGTGAGGCCGACTGGGCCAGTTCGCTCGGCGGCTCGCCGCACAGCGCCGCGACGACGATCTCGGCGGTGACCGGGGTCAGCAGGATCCCGTGGCGGTAATGGCCGACGGCCCAATGCAGCCCGGCCAGCGCACCGGGACCGAGGGCCGGCATGTTGTCGGCGGTGCCGGGCCGGGTCCCGGCGTTCAGCTCCTCGATGACCAGTTCCGAGAGGCCGGGCACGAGCTCGATGGCGTCGCGCAGCAGCTCGAACACCGGCCCGGCCGTGACCGTGGTGTCAAAGCCGCGCTCCTCCACCGAGGCTCCAAGGGCGTAACGGCCGTCGCCGCGAGGGACGAGATATCCGGGCTGCATCCGCACGACGCGCTGGAGCATCCCCGGGCCGCTCGGGTCACGCAGGCCGAGGATCTGGCCCTTCACCGGACGCAGCGGGATGCGAACCTCGTCGGGCAGCCCGGCGAGCTCGCCTGACCACGGGCCGGCGGCCAGGACGGTCGCGCCGGCCTCGATGCGCGTCCCGTCGTTCAGCTCGACGCCGGTCACCGTCTCATTCGATCGGAGTAGTCGGGCCGCCTCGCCGGTCACGAGCCGGCCGCCGGCGCGCGTGAACGCCACGACCAGCGCGCGAGTGAGCGCGCGAGGGTCGATCGCGCGATCGTCGGGGAACTCCAACGCGCCGCGCAGCGTCGGCGCCAGCGCGGGCTCCAGGCGCCGCGCCTCGGTTGGCGTCACCCGACGGACGGCCAGCCCCAGCCGCTGGCGCAGCTCCAGCTCACGGCCAAGCACGGCCGCCTCGTCGGTGTCGCGCGCCACCATCAGCGTGCCGCAGGGAAGATAGGCGGGGTCGATGCCGGACTCGTCGCGCAGCTCGGCGACGAACGCGGGGTACGCCCGGGCGCTGGCCAGGCTGAGCGCCAACAGCCGCTGCTCGGCGAGCGCCGCCTCGGCCACGGGCGCGATCATCCCGGCGGCAACGCGGGAGGTCCCGGCGCCGGGCTCGCCCCGCTCGACCAGCGTCACGGCGAGCCCGCGCCGCAGCGCCCGCCAGCCGATCGCCAGGCCGATCACGCCACCGCCGATCACGATCACATCGGGTGAGCTGTTGTTGGTCGGCACGATCGCTTCCTCCGCCGGAATTACCCGGTTCAGGTTCAGACGGTCGGCGGATTCGGTCTCCGCCCTCTCAGCCCGATGACACGGGCTCCCGTTACAGGCAACTCTACCGCGGTTCTCCTGCCAGACTGGAAGCGTGAGCACGGTGTCCAAGCGCCTGGCAGGCGCGCGCCTGTATCTCGTCTGCGACGCGATCGCCGACGAGCGCCTCGACGCCGCGCTGCACGGCGGGGTCGACATCGTGCAACTCCGGGCCAAGGGCGCCGACGACGACGCGCTGCTGGCCGCCGCCGAGCGATTCGCGCGCTGCTGCGAGCGTCACGGCGCGCTGTTCATCCTCAACGATCGTCCGGACCTGGTGGCGGCCGCCGGCGCCGACGGCGTCCACGTCGGCCAGGACGACATGCCGGTCGCCGAGGCGCGCAAGCTCGTCGGGCCCGATCGAGTCGTCGGGCTCTCGACCCACACACCGCCCCAGGTGGATGCCGCGCGCGCCGATTACATCGGAGTGGGCCCGGTCCATTCGACGCCGACCAAGCCCGGCCGCGCCGCCGTCGGCGACGAGCTGGTCCGCTACGCGGCGGCGACCGCCCGCGTCCCGTTCTTCGCCATCGGCGGCATCGACGAGGCGACGATCGGCGCCGTGGTCGCCGCCGGCGCGGTGCGCGTGGCCGTGGTCCGCGCCATCACCGACGCCGACGATCCCGAGCGCGCCGCCCGTCTGCTGCGCGCCGCCCTGACCGAAAGCGAGATCGGCGTTGGGGCAACGTAGCCGCAAGAAGGGCCAGCGGGCGCGACCCGCGCCGAAGCCGAAGGCGACGACCGTCACGGTCCAGCCGGAGCTCTCGCGATCCGCGCGCAAGAACGCGGAGGCCCGCGCGACGCTGGAGCCGTTCGCGCCCGGCGAGCGTCCCTGGCCGATCGTGGTGAGCGCGGTCATCGCCTGCGCGCTGGCGCTCGTGACGCTCGGCTTCTACGCCGCCGGCACGCGCCCGTCGCTCGGCGGGACGAAGCCCTCGTTTGCCAGCGTGATCCCCTACTCCGTGATCATGCTTGCCTGCGGGATCGGCACGTGGATGATGCGCTACTGGGCCGTGCTGGGCTTCCAGACGCTGCTGGCGATCGGGCTGCTGGGAGCGTCACTGGCGCTGATCAAGGTGAACAGCGTCTGGTGGGGGATCGCCGTCGTGGTCGTGATCGCCGCCGCCGCCTACCTGTTCTGGAAGCTCGTGCGCGTGCTCGGACGGATCCAGATGCCGACGCGATCCACTCGCTGACGCGCCCACAGACCGTCGATCACGGCCGGTTGGATAGGCTGACTTTATGACTGATGCGACCTACGATTGCATCGTGATCGGCTCTGGCCCGGGCGGTTACGTGACAGCGATCCGGGCTGCGCAGCTGGGGATGAAGACGGCCGTGATCGAGAAGGACACGATCGGCGGGCGCTGTTTGAACTACGCGTGCATCCCGGCCAAGGCGGTGCTCCGC
>DASZLC010000203.1:0-2603 GCA_035552615.1 Solirubrobacteraceae bacterium | reverse complement strand
CGGGTTCGTCCGGATCCTGCTGCTTCACCACGTGACGTGGTCGATCAACTCGATCTGTCACTTCTTCGGCCGCAAGCGCTTCGACGTCGAAGACGAGTCGCGCAACGTGTTCTGGCTGGCCCCCCTGTCGATGGGCGAGGCGTGGCACCACAACCACCATGCCTTCCCGACCTCTGCCTTCCACGGGCTTCGCTGGTGGGAGCGCCTCGCCGACCCGACCGGCCTGATGATCGCGCTGCTCGAGCGCCTCGGCGTCGTCTGGAACGTCGTCCGCGTGAGCCCCGAGCGCCAGCGGGCCAAGCTGCTCGGCTCGGACGCAGCGCCGCCCAAGGCGCTTCCTGGCCAGGCCTAGCGCGGCAGTGGTTGCGCCGTAGTCTGAGCTTGTGTCAGATCTGCGTGCGGCGATCATCGGCTACGGGCTGGCCGGCCGTTTCTTCCACGCGCCGCTGATCGCAGCTACCGATGGCCTGGCGGTGGCGAGCGTGGTCACATCCGACGCCAGCCGCCAAGCGCAAGTCGCACACGAGCATCCCCAGGCGCGGGTGTTGCCGAGTCCGGAGCAGCTGTGGGAGCTCGCCGACCACGACCTGGTGGTGATCGCGACGCCGAACGAGGCGCACGCGCCGCTGGGACTCGCGGCGATCGAGCGACGTCTCCCGGTGGTCGTTGACAAGCCGCTGGCGCTCAGCACCGCCGAGGCCGAGGCGGTCGTAGTCGCCGCCGAGCAGGCCGGCGTGCTGTTGACCGTGTTTCAGAACCGCCGCTGGGATTCCGATCACCTAACGCTAGTCCGGATGCTGGCCGAGGATCGCCTCGGCAGCGTGATCCGCTACGAGTCGCGCTTCGAGCGATGGCGGCCGGTGTCGGACGCCGGCGCCTGGCGCGAGTCGCTCCCACCGGAGCGAGGCGGCGGGCAGCTTCTGGATCTGGGCAGCCACCTGGTCGACCAGGCGCTCGTCCTCTTTGGCCCCGCGACCCACGTCTACGCCGAGGTCGATGCGCGCCGCGGCGGCGCCAGCGACGACGATGTGTTCATGGCGCTCCGGCACGCAAACGGCGTGATCAGTCACCTACGCGCATCCGCTACGACCGCGGCGCCCGGGCCGCGGCTACGCGTACTCGGCAGCGAGGCGGCATTCGTGATCGCGGATCTGGACTCCCAAGAGGACCAGCTGCGAGCCGGCAAGCGTCCGGACACGGTCCGCGAGTGGGGCGTCGAGCCCGAGAGCCATTGGGGCCGCCTCGTCACCGGCGAGGACAGCGCGCCGGTTCCCAGCGAGCGCGGTGACTGGCCGCGCTTCTACGCGCTGCTCGCGACCGCCCTGCGCGAGGGCGGACCGCCGCCGGTCAATCCGCGTGACGCGCTCGCCACCCTGCGGGTCCTGGATCATGCGCGGCGCAGCGCCGCGGATCGCACGGTCGTCACGCTCACGGCTTGATCACTGAGTGTCGGCGGCTTCGTGTCGGGCACCAACCGGGCATCGATCGAGCTCACCCTGTGCAGCCCTCTGTTTTCGGCATTCCTCAGCCGGTGGCGCGGGGATGCACCATCACCTTGATGCTCGCAGCGTCGTTCTGCCCGGCGAGCAGGGCCGTCTCGGTGTCGTCCAGGCCGTAGTGGCCGGTGATCAGCGCCGCAACGTCGACACGACCGGTGGCGGCCAGCTGGATCGCCGCGGGGTAGGTGTTCGCGTAGCGGAACGTGCCGGTCAGCCACAGCTCGCGGCTCTGGACAAGCGACAGCGGGATCTCTGCTGCCGGCTTCGGTCCCATCCCAACCAGCACGGCTGTCCCGGCTGGGCGCAGCGCCTCGATCCCGGCGACGAGGGCCGCCGGGTTCCCGGAGCACTCGATCACGGCGTCCACCTCGCCGGGCGCGTCGTGCCCTGCGCGCAGGACGTGTGTGGCCCCCATGCGCTCCGCCGCTGAGAGCCGGTGCTCGTTGACATCGGAGACGGTCACGTCGGTGGCGCCGAATGCCTGGGAGACCTGCATCGCGAGAAGTCCGATCGGGCCGGCGCCCGTAACGAGCACCCGGTCGCCCGCGGTGATGCCTGCCTTGCGACACGCCCAGATGCCGACCGACAGCGGCTCCATCAGCGCCCCGACATCATCAGACATGCCGTCCGGCAGCGCGAAGGCGAAGTCCTCGTGGATGGTCACGAAGTCGGCGAAGGCCCCGTCGATCGGCGGCGTCGCGAAGAACGCGACGTCGACGCAGAGGTTGTAGCGACCGGCCCGGCACTCACGGCAGCGGCCACACGGCACCCCCGGCTCGAGGCACACGCGATCACCGACGGCGTGCTTCGTGACGTCGCCACCGATGGCGGCTATGCGACCGGCACACTCGTGCCCGAGCACGAGCGGGGACCGCGCGACGAGGTCGCCGATGCGGCCGTGCTCGTACCAGTGCACATCAGAGCCACAGACGCCGACCGACGTCACCCCCACGAGCACCTCGCGCGGCGCCGGCGTCGGAACCGGGCGCCGCTCGATCGCGATCTCACCCGGCGAAACGAGCACAGCGGCGCGGTTGGTCATGCTCCCTGCATTGTCGCCGCTGGCTTTGCATGACGATTCATTGCGCTCACAGCATCGAGGCC
>DASZLC010000202.1:0-1687 GCA_035552615.1 Solirubrobacteraceae bacterium | reverse complement strand
TACGCCGCCCGCTATCAGCCGCCGGCGCTCCGTCTGCAGCTGCGGCGGGTCCGCGAGCTCGGCCTGACGGTCGACGACGCACTGCTGGACGGGACCTGGGCCAGATGGTCGGGCGACCGAACCGAGTTGAGCCGAGGCGAGATCCTGATCTTCGACGAGGAGGAAGCCGGATGAGCCAGTCGATGAACGAACGTGCCGCCGCGCTGGTCGATGCACTGGTCGCCGATGCCGACGCGCTGGGGATCGACGTCCACACCCTGGACTCCGGCGCCCGCCTGGTCGACTGCGGGGCCGAGGCCCGCGGCGGGCTCCAGGCCGGCCTGGGTTTCGCGGCCGCCTGCATGGGCGGCCTGGGCCGGATCGATCCCGTGGCGGTCGCGGTTGGCGACCGGACCTGGCCGGGGGTCGGCGTCGCCGCCGATGATCCGGCGACCGCCTGCCTGGCGGCGCAGTACGCCGGGTGGAAGCTCGAGCACGAGAAGTTCTTCGCGATGGCCAGCGGCCCGGGGCGAGCCCTGGCCCGGGCGGAGGACCTGTTCGTCGAGCTGGCCTGGCGCGAGCGGGCCGACCGGGCCGTCCTCTGCCTCGAGACCCGGCAGACGCCGCCGGCGGAGATCGTCGACAAGGTGGCGCAGCGCTGCGGAGTGCCGGCGTCCGCGGTCACGTTCCTGATCGCCCCCACGGCCTCGATCTGCGGCTCGGTGCAGATCTCGGCGCGTGTCGTCGAGACGGCGCTGCACAAGCTGCACGAGCTCGGTGTCGACCCGGCGCGGGTGCGCAACGGCTGGGGGTGCTGCCCCCTGGCGCCGGTGGCCGCCGACGACCCGGCGGCGATCGGACGCACCAACGACGCCGTCCTGTACGGCGGGACGGTCCACCTGTGGATCGAGGCCGGCGACGAGGAGATCGCCGATCTCGCGCAACGCCTGCCGTCGGCGGCCTCCGAGGCGTTCGGCACGCCGTTTGGGGAGCTGCTGGCCGCCGCCGACTGGAAGTTCTATGACATCGATCCGATGCTGTTCAGCCCCGCCGTCGTCACGTTGACCAGCACCGACTCCGGGCGCGCCCACCATGGCGGCAGACTCGCGCCTGACGTGCTCGAGCGGTCGTTCAGCCGGTGACGGACCGGCTCCGTGTCGGCGTGCTCGGCGCCTCCGGCTCGTGGCACGCCCGCGGGCTGATCGGCGCCCTGTCCGCTCGCGGCCACGAGGTGCTCGCCATCCCCGCCACGCGACTGGAGTCCGGGGTCGACGAGCACGGTGACGTGCACGTGCTCGGGCCGGAGGGCGCGGTGCTGGATGAGCTTGACCTGCTGGTCGTCCGTGGCCTCCCCCGCGGGTCGCTGGAGCAGGTGATCTTCCGCATGGACGCCCTCCACGTCCTCGCCGGGCACGACGTCCGCTGCGTCAACAGCCCGCGCGCGATCGAGCGCACCGTCGACAAGTCGTGGGCCGGCGCGGTCCTCGCCGCCGCCGGGGTTCCCACTCCGCCGACGCTCGTCTGCGAGCGCTACGACGGGGCGATGACTGCGTTCGAGCAGCTGGGCGGCGACGTCGTCGTCAAGCCGCTGTTCGGCGCCATGGGCAACGGGATCGTGCGCATCGAGGATCGCGACGTGGCCCACCGGGTGTTCCGCGCCCTGGAGCTGGAGCGGACCGTCTACTACGTGCAGCGCACGATCGCGCCG
>DASZLC010000201.1:0-14623 GCA_035552615.1 Solirubrobacteraceae bacterium | reverse complement strand
TCCAGGACCTTCTCGTGGGCGATCGGGCCGTGGCCGAAGTAGCCGTCCTCGCCGAACAGCTCGCCGTGGTCGGAAGTGACGATCAGCCAGGTGTTCGGCGGCAACATCCCCAGCAGCCGCTCGATCACTCCGTCGAGGTAGCGCAGGGCGACGACCTGGCGTTCCTGCAGCTCCTTCAAACGCGGCGCGCTGAAGAACTCCGCCGCCTCACCCCCGTCGGCGCGGATCTCGTCGAGGCGCTTGAACACGCCGTGGACGCCCGAGATGTGCGGCAGCTCCGACGCCGTCGTGCCTGGGAAGGCGTACGGGTAGTGGGTCTCCCCCACGTTCAAGAGCCAGAACGACGGCCTCGAAGGATCGAACGACAACTCCGAGAGCATCGCCGACATGTCGTTGTGCGAGGGCATCAGCTCGTAGCTGTCGAAGTCGTGGTTCAGCAGCGTGAACTTGTTCAGGACCGGCATCGAGACGCGGGCGTGGGTGCGGTAGCCGAGCGCCGAGCGCAGATACGTGGGCAGGAACAGCGACGGCAGCAGGCGCTTGAACTCCATGTCGGGCACGCCCAGCCGCTCTGAGTAGCGCAGGAAATCCCGCTGGTAGTAGTCCGAGGCGTACACGCGCGGCGGGCTCGTGTGCGGCAACAGGCCCATCAGCAGGTTGTAGTGCGACGGCGCCGTCCACGACGCGTAGCTCCACCGCCGCTCCGCCTCCCCCAGCAGCGACAGCGAACGCGGCCGCGCGGCCACCCACGTGTCCCAGCGCAGGCTGTCCAGCACAACGACGACGAGGTTGCGCGCGCCAACCGGCGGGTCCGGACGGTCAGCCATATGGCGTCCCGGCAATCACGCTGCCCGCGGCGTGATGGACGACGTGGCGGACCGAGAACCCCTGAGTCGAGGCGAGGGTGAACCGCCCGTGTTCGCGGACAGCGTCGAAGCCGGCCGTCCACAGCATCCGCCGCCAGGCTCGCCGGCTCGGCTGCCAGAACACGACGGCGGCGTCGCGATCGGCGCGGTAGCGAACCGCGGGGAATGGCAGCAGACCGACGAGTGGGTCGTATTCCTCGGCGGAGATGAACGTCCCCCGGCACAGGCGGGCGATGCGCTCCAGCGCCAGCAGCTGGTCGCGGAGATGGATCAGCACCATCCCGCAGAACACCAGGTCGAAGGTCCCGATCTCGTCCGGATCGACCTCGTAAATGCTCCGGACGACACGCTCCACATTCGACCCGAGCGCCTCGCGCGCCACGGCGAACCCCGCCCCACGCGGACGCGCCGGGAACGAGGCCGGGCGCCGGCGCGGTGGGTAATCGAGCAGCGCCTCGTCGTCGAGGTCGAGCGCCACCACCTCGGCCGCGCCCCGCCGCTCCATCTCGAACGCCCAGAAGCCGTCCCAGGTGCCGACGTCCAGCACGCGCAGGCCATCAAGCCGGTCGGGCAGGCCGAAGCGGCCCACGTGCGGACGCAGGTCGAACATCCCAGGCGTGGTCACGCCGGGCGCCAGCTCGAGCGTGTGGTACCAGCCGAGCCCGTGGATCCGGTCGCGGAGCTCCATCGCGTGCGAGTATGCCGGAGCAGATGAACGGTTCACCGATGGGCAGGTTCTGGGATCAGCGGGCCCGCGAGGAGCCCTACTTCTTCATCGACAACCGCCGCGCCTACGGCGATCCCGATCTCGCCGCGTTCTGGGCCGAGGGCGAAGCGGACCTCGACCGGATCCTCGGATTGCTGCAGGTGGGCGTCACACCGACCGACGAGGCGCTCGATATCGGCTGCGGCGTCGGGCGCCTCACCCGCGTGCTGGCCGAGCGCGCCGATCACGCGACCGGCCTCGACGTCTCCCAGGAGATGCTGGACCGCGCCGCCGCCCACAACGACCACCTCGACAACGTCCGCTGGGTGCACGGCGACGGCGTCAGCCTCGTCCCGATCGCCGACGCCAGCGTCGACGCCGTCGTCTCGCACGTCGTCTTCCAGCACATCCCCGACCCGGCGATCACGCTCGGCTACGTCCGCGAGATCGGGCGCGTGCTGCGCCCCGGCGGCTGGGCGGCGTTTCAGGTGTCAAACGACCCCGCGGTCCACCGGCCGCGGCGGCGTTCGCTGCTGGAGCGAGTCGCGCGAGCGGCCGGTCGCCGCCCGGGCGGCCAGGATGACCCTGCCTGGCTCGGGTCGGCGGTCGACCTCGCCGCGCTGCGGGCCGTCGCCGCCGACGCGGGCCTGGCGCTGGAGCGGGTCGTCGGCGAGGGCACCCAGTTCTGCCTCGTGCTGGCGCGCCGCACCGCCTAAAGCGCCCGGCTACTTGCCGACGACGATCACCTTGCGGATGGTGTTGGCGATAACGGTCTGGCCCGCGATCGTCGCGTGGTAGCCGCACACGCCGGGCGACACCACGTCGAGCAGCCGCGCCCTGCACGGGTCCTCGCCGACGTGCTCGGACGCCGTGGCAAACGCCCCGTAGACGTCGGCCATCTTCGCCCCGTAGCTCCGCGCCGTACTGGAGAGCACGCCGTTGATGTTCCTGATCAGCGTGGTCAGCAGCGACCGGCCGTAGCTGCTGGAGTAGTAGTTGACGACGACGATCTGGCCGCTGTAGTGCGCCTGGTCGCGAATCGCCAGCAGGATCGTGTCAAGGTTTGACTGCAGGGTGCCGTCGACGGCGGCGATCTCCGACGGGCTGGCGCATTCGTCCGGCGTCAGGCTCTGGCACAGGGAGAGGTCGACGAGCCCCGTCTGCACGGTGACGAGCCGGACGTTGCGGTGGGCCTTCAGGTAGGCGACCCCATAGCCGAGCTGGCTGCCCGAGTAACGCACGTGGAGCGGATACGTCGAGCGGTATCCATTCGGATAGCCGTTGATCCCGTCCTCGCAGCCGTCGCTCTTCCCCGCCGGGTTGATCATGCTGGTGCTCGATTCGCCCGGACACGACGCGTTCGCCACGGTCAGATGCAGCTGACCGGCGAGCAGCTCCGGATAGCCGACGATCGCGGCGACGTCGTACGGGTCCTGGCGCTGGCCGCCGCTCGGGTCCTGGAAGCCGAAGGTGACCGAGTCGCCGAGGGCGAGATAGCTCGAGCCGCGCGTGACCGAGTGCGCGCCCGCCGGCCCGGACGACCCCCAGGCCGCCGAGACGGCGCACAGGCCGAGCAGGCATGCGATGAGGATCAGGCCGGTCAGCGGCCTGCGAAAACGAACAGTCAATCCCTGGTTCTCCAATGTCTCCACCTGCGGCAACACACCCAGCGCCCCGAAGTTCCCCTAGAAGGTCATCCTAGTGCCCACAACTCCTCTTCACCCTGGCCGAGCACCCGCCGCGCGGCATCGATGCCCATCTTCACGGCGTGATCCATGTTGCCGGCCTCGTAGCGCCAGGCGCCGAAGCGCCCGCGCGAATAGATCCCTCGCTCCATCAGCCACGGCTGGATCAGCCGCAGGGCGGCGTCGCGCCCGCGCGTCGGCACCGGATAGGCGTACGGAATGTCCTCGACATGCACCGAGGCGACGGACGGCCGGCCGGCGATCACGCCCGAGCTGCGCAGTGCCGCCTCGACGCGCTCCTCCAGCCCCGCGCGGGCCACCGGCCGCTGATCGGAGTACGCGGTCTCGGTCATGTAGGCGCAGTAGCGATCGGTGGCCGAGTCGGGAACGTTGGCCGGCGAGTACTTGGCGAAGTTCGTGGCCCGGTAGAACGGCACGTCGGGATCGGGGAAGTACATCCACGACTTGCTATCGGCCAGCGGCGCCTCGTAGCCCACTCCGACCATGTAGACGCCGTTGTGGCGGAGCTCGCCGGCGGCATCGCGCAACGCATCCGGGCAGTCCGTCACAACTCCGATGAGCCGGTCGAGAGGCATCGTGGTGATCAGCGCGTCGTACTCGATCCACTTCCCGTCACCCGTCCGCAGCGATCGGCCCGCGTGGTCGATCTCCACCACCTCGCGGCCGTAGCGGACCCGCTCTCCGAGCCGCCCCGCCAGCCGGCGGTAGATCTCGCCGGTGCCGCCGCGGGCGGGGAACACGAACTTGTTGTTCGGCCCCCAGGCCAGGTCGTCGCGCCCCTCGCGAATGTTCCTCATCACGCGCTCGTAGTCGATCACCGCCACGCGCTCGGCGATCCATCCCGACGACATGTCGTCGCTGCGGGTCGCCCACACCTTCAGGTTGTACGGCGCCATGAAGTGGCGGGTGATGCCGTCGCCCATGACGGCGCGCATCCACGTCCCGAAGTCCATGCCCGCGTCGCCGCCGGGGGCGCGCCGCAGCCCGGCGAGGCACTCCTCCACGACGTCGTCGGGGAGATAGCGGATGTTGTTCTGGAACGGATACGGAACCCAGCGGTCGCCGAAACGAACGTACGAGGAGCGGTCGTGCGCGCAGATCTCGTCGGCCATCACCTCGTCCAGCAGCGCGTCGAATTCGCCGTAGTGGCTGAAGACGACGTGACCGCCGAGATCCCAGGTGAAGCCGGCGGTGTCGAGCACCGAGGCGGCCAGCCCGCCTGGGCCGGCGGCGCGCTCCAACACGAGCCAGTCGGGGTGGCCAAGCCGCTGCAGCTCACGGGCACAGGCCAGCCCACATGGGCCGGCGCCGACGATCAGGATCCTTCCCGCTGGGCCAGACATCCGGCCCTATGATGCCGCAGCGCATCATGCCCGCCCCGGTCGCCATCGCGGTCGTGTCGTGGAACACCCGCGATCTGCTCCGCTCCTGCCTGGCCTCGTTGCACGCCGACGTGGAATCCGGACGCGCCTCGGTGACGGTCGTCGACAACGCCTCGAACGACGGCTCGGCCGAGCTCGTGCGCGCCGAGTTTCCGTGGGCGGAGCTGATCGTCTCGGAGGCGAACCTCGGCTTCGGCGCGGCGGTCAATCTGGCCGCCAAGCGCTCTGAGACGGAGTGGCTGGCGGTCGCCAACGCAGACGTCGAGCTCACCGCCGGGGCGCTCGAGCACCTGCTCGCCGCCGGCGCCGCGCATCCCCGCGCGGCGATCATCGCCCCCCGGCTGATCGGCCCCGACGGCGAGACCCAGCACTCCGTCCATCCGTTCCCAACCCTGCCGCTGACGCTGGCCTTCAACCTGGGCCTGGCCACGTTGGCCGCCGACCGGCTGACGTTGGAGGGCGGCTGGGATCCCGAGCGCCCACGCACCGTCGACTGGGCGCTCGGCGCCTTCCTGCTCGTGCGCCGCGACGCGTTCCAGCAGATCGGCGGCTTCGACGAGCGGCAGTGGATGTACGCCGAGGACCTCGACCTGGGGTGGCGGGCCACGCGCGCCGGCTGGCAGACGTGGTTCGAGCCGACGGCCCGCGTCCGTCACGTCGGCGCCGCCGCCACCGCCCAGGCGTGGGGCGAGGCCCGCCGCGAGCGCTGGGTCCACAGCACGTACGGGTGGATGCTGCGGCGGCGCGGCCTGGCCAGGACGCGGGCCTACGCGCTGATGAACGCCGCCGGGGCGCTGGCGAGGATGGGGCTCCTGAGGGGCGCTCGCCGCGCCGAGATGCGCGAGTGGTTCCGTCTGCACCGCGAGGCGCTCCTCAGCTCCCGTGACCGCCTGGCCGGACATAATTGACCCCGGCTGAAGAACTCGCTAAGACCGCGTCCCAAGCACCTAGAATCAGAGTCCTATGGCACCCGCGAAGAACTTCGGCAAGGATTCTGGTCTGCAGGCACGGATGCTGCTGACGATGTTCCTGCTCGGCCTGCTGTACGTGATCCTGATCGGCGTGCTGTTCGCCGCCGGCGTCGGCGCGGTGGCGATTCTCGTGATCGCGGCGGTCCTGTTCGCCATCCAGTTCTTCACCTCGGACAAGATCGCGCTGGCGTCGATGGGCGCCCACCAGGTCTCCCCCGCCGAGGCACCGGAGCTGCACGCGATCATCGAGCGGCTGTGCCTCACCGCCAACCTGCCCAAGCCGCGCGTGGCCGTCGCCCGGACGCCGATGCCGAACGCGTTTGCGGTCGGCCGCTCGCCGAAGACGGCCACGGTCTGCGTCACCACCGGACTGTTGCAGCTGTTCGACGGCCACCCGGCGGAGCTGGAGGCGGTGCTCGGCCACGAGCTGACCCACGTCGCCAACCGCGACGTGATGGTGATGACGCTGGCCAGCTTCTTCGCGTCGATCGCCTCGTTCATCGTCCAGATCGGATTCTGGACGGGGCTCGGATTCGACGACAACGACGACAACGGCCCGAGCTTCATGGTCGTGATGCTCGTCGCCGGCATGGTCTACCTGGTCTCGTTCGTGCTGCTGCAGGCGCTCAGCCGGTACCGCGAGTTCGCCGCCGACCGCGGCTCGGCGATCATCACCGGGCGCCCGAGCGCGCTGATCTCGGCGTTGATGCGGATCGACGGCGGCATGAATCAGATCCCGCAGCGCGACATGCGCCAGGCCGCCGGCGGCCTCGCCGCGTTCTACATCTTCCCGCCGAAGGTAAAGCAGGGCCTCTCGACCCTGTTCGCCACCCACCCGACGCTGGACCAGCGGATCGCCGCGCTGACGCGGCTCGAGACACAGCTCCAGGGCGCTCGGTAGCGGCATAGCGGCGCCCGCCGTGTGCCAAGATCCGCCGGGATGGGGTTCCTCGACGTGATCACCGGCCGGCGCAAGCTGGCCGGACCAGCGCCCGATCGCCTGTTCGCGATGTCGACGGCGTACGTCACGCTCGAGACGACGCTCAGCATCACCACTCGCGGCGCGGCGGCGATCGTGTTCCAGGCGCTCGACACGGCCGACTTCGCTTCGATCGTGAAGGACACGGAGGAGCTCGTCCGCGCCACGGCCAAGGACAGCGGCACGCAGGTCGACACCTCCGACGACAGCTACGGGTTCCGCTGGCTGGTGCTTCGCGGCGGCGAGTTCGACGATCTCGTCGTGAACGTCAACGCCGTCAGCGGCGCCTTGGAGGCCGGCGGCTACGGCGATCGGGTGCTGTGCGCCGTGTTCGCCTTTCAGGATTCCCGCCAGCGCCCGCTCTACTGGATCTACAACTACAAGCGAGGGTTCTTCTACCCCTTCGTCCCCGCCGGCGGCGACCAGAGCCGGGACAACGAACGCGAGCTCGTGGTGAAGGCCCAGATCGGCTCGGAGCTGCCGGTCGAGCCCGAGCTGTCCCGGTGGTTCCCGCTGTGGGGCATCCCGATCTGATCGCGCGGCGCCGCGCTCTCGGCGCCATCGCCGTGCTGGCCCTGGCCGCTGCGCTGCTGCTCGGAGGCCCGCGCGCCGCCGCTGCATCGCCCCCGGGACCGTCGACCCTGTCGACGGGCTTCGTCGACGATGGGCTGTTCCAGCTGCCGGGTCCAACCGCCGACCTGCACTGGCTCGGAGACGCCGAGTCGCTCGCCTCCAACTGGGTTCGCCTGACCGCCGATTGGCAGGCGATCGCCTACAAGCACGTGCGCGGAGCGGCGGCCGCCAACCCCGCCAATCCCGGCTACTACTGGCCGCTGCTCGACGAAGCGATCCGCGCCGCCGCGGCCACCCACCAGCACGTCCTGATGATGATCTACGCCGCTCCGACGTGGGCCGAGGGACCGCACCGGCCGCCGGGCGCGCTGAACTGGGAGCCGAACGCGACCGACTACGGGGCGTTCGTCCGCGCCGTGGCGACGCGCTACTCGGGCCACTACCCCGACCCGCTGAACCCCGGGCACGACTTCCCCGCGGTCACCACCTTCCAGATCTGGAACGAGCCCAACGAGCCGGTCTCGCTCTCGCCGCAATGGACGCGGGTCCGCCGGGGCGTGTACACGCCGGCCAGCCCGGGGATCTACCGGCGGCTGCTGAACACCGGCTACGCGAACATCAAGGCCGTCCAGCCGCACGCCTACGTGCTGGCGGCCGGGACCGCGCCCTACGGAGACCCGCCAGGCGGACTGCGGGAGCCACCGCTCGTCTTCGACCGCGCGCTGCTGTGCCTGAACGGCCCGGCCCTGAAGCGCGAGCGATGCCCCGATCCGGCGCACTTCGACGCCTTCGACGACCATCCCTACGCGCTGAACCCGCTGATCCACGCCCTCGACCCGGACGACACCTCGGTGCCCGACGTCCACAAGGTCATCCACCTGCTGGCCGTGGCCCGCCGTGATCGCACGCTGGCGCCGGTCGGCCCGAAGGCGATGTGGGTGACGGAGCTCGACTGGGGCTCGAACCCTCCCGATCGCACCCAGGGCTCGCTCGATCTCCAGCGGCGCTATCTCGACTACGCGCTGTACGAGCTGTGGCGGCAGAACGTGAGCCACGTGCTGTGGTTCGAGCTGGCCGACCCCGGCCCTGGACTGAACGTGTTCTCCGGCGCGGGCGTGTACTTCCAGAACGGCCAGCCGAAGCCGTCGGCGCAGGCGTTCCACTTTCCGTTCATCGCGGTGCCGTCCGGCGGCCACGGACACGGCCTGATCGTCTGGGGGCGCGCGCCGGCGGCGGGCGCGGTCACGATCGAAAACGGCAACGGTCACACGTGGCAGCCGCAGCTCACTCTGACGACGACGCCCGGCGGGATCTTCTACGGACACGTGCCGCTGCGACCCCACCTGATCCTCCGCGCCGTCCAGGGCACGCTGGCCAGCCCGGGCTGGCGCGCGGTGAGCAGCCCTAACGCCGCGTGAGGGTGAATTCCGGGGCGAAGATGAACGCGTAGCCGCGCGGCCGCAGGCGGCGGGCCGTGTTGTAGTCGCTGACGGCGGCCGTGAGGTCCCCGCGCTCGGCTTGGACCCGGGCCAGCAGCAGCCAGTGGGTGTACTCGGTCGGCTCGTGCGCGATCGCCGTGCGCAGATTGGAGGCGGCCGCCGACAGCTCACCGGCCGACTCCAGCACCGTCCCCCGCTGGTCGTACGAGCTCGCCGCCCACGGCTCCGCGCTGACCGCATCGTTGGCATCGGCCAGCGCCGCGGCGCCGTTGCCGGCGCGCTCGGCGGCCTGGCTGTTGCGGATGTCGATCGTCGAGAGCAGACCCGGAAGCTGGAGCAGCGCGGCGCCGAGCGCCAGGAGCGTCAGCCCACCGCGGACGGGAGGGGCCAGGCGCGGCTTCGGCGTCGACAGCCGGCCACTGATGACCGCAATCCCGGCCAGCGCCAGGACGGTGACGGCCGTCGACTCCCACATCCAGTCGACGCTGGCGTTCGCCAGGAAGACGATGAACGCGCCCAGGAAGGCGGCGCTGATGCCGGCGCTGGCCCGGCGCCGCGTGCGCCGGCGAACGACGATGCCGGTGGCCACGGCGGCGACGGCCAGGAGCACGATCAGCAGCAGGCCGGGAGCACCCAGTTCGGCGAGGTTCTGCAGCCACAGGCTATGGGCGTCCTGGAGTGACTCGTACGTCGTCGCGTGCTGGTTCCACCACAGCTCGAAGGTGCCCGCACCGGTCCCGGTGAACGGATTCTGGTCGAAGGCGTGGAGCGCCGACTTCCAGACCAGGTAGCGGGTCCCGCTCAGGCTCAGCAGGCGCTGGCTGGGATTCGTCGGCACAACGACGGAGATACGGGTGAAGGAGTGCCAGCCGTCGCTGGCCAGCCGGGGACCGAACGCCGCCCCGGAGACCAGCACGGCGAGGGCCAGGACGATCAGCAGCGGGCGCGACAGCGACCGTGGCACCGACCACGTGTCGGAGCGCAGCTTCAGGGTGGCGAACGCGACCCCAGCGCAGATGACCACGGCGAGGAGCAGCATCGCCACCACGACGCCCGCGCCGCGGGTCCCCGTGCCGTCGGCGATCGCCGGCTCGCCACGCACGGCGAGGATCGCGATCGCCGAGCCGGCGGCGGCGATCAGCACGTGCAGGAGCGCGGTCGGTCGGTTGCGGCTGAGCGCCAGCGCCAGGATCGCGGCGAGGCCGAGCGCGGCCACACCGGCGCGCGAATACGACATGTACGTGGCGAGCACCGCGGCCGGGACGAGCCCGAGCGCGACGCTCCGCCGCCACGCCGAGCCGTCGTGCGCGCTCCAGATCAGCCCCAGGGCGGCCGACATCGCGCCCCAGGCGCCGACCGCGTTCCAGTAGCCGAACGGGTAGCTCAACCGGCTGATGTCGAGCCCCTTGTTCACATAGTCGACGGGGAACGCTCCCGGGAACAGGCGGCTGCCGACGGCCAGCAGGCAGACGATCAGCGCCCCGAGCCCCAGCCCAGCGGCGGCCGAACGCCATGTCTCGCGGTCGACGGCGAGCGCGATGATCGCCACCAGCCCGAGGTAGTCGAGCGTGCGCGCGATCTCGACGGTGGTGCGTTCGGCGCTCGCGGTCCAGGTGAGGCTGAGCGCCGTCCACGCCGCATACGCCAGCAGCGCGCCGAGCAGCAGCAGCACGACCCGCGACGGACGCGCGCGCGGAAGCACCCCGAAGGCGATGCCGAGGGCCAGCGTCCACCAGATCACGAGGCCGTACTCCTCGAACACGACGATGTCGTACGAGCCGCCCCGCAGGGCGTAGAGCAGCACCAGGCCGACGCCCGCCGCGAACGCGACCACGGGCGCGAGCCGCGCGCCATGGCGGCGCCGCGCGCTCCCCGCGGCCGGCCCTCCCGCGCGCGCCGGCAACTGAATCGATGGTGCTGGTCGATCGACTAGCATCACTGCCACTCCATGGTTCGACGTGTCCCTGTCATCGGCCTGGTTTGCTGTGTCCTGTATGCCATGCCGGCCGGCGCACTCGCGGCCTCGGCCGGGGCGGCCTGCTCGGGACATGCGAATGTCAGCGCGCTGAACCAGTACTGCGAGGACATCCCGTCAGCGACGGGGCCAAACGCGCCCGCTCCGGGGACGCCTGCCGCGCAACTTCCAGCGTCGGTCGTGCGACGGATCGTCGCGAGCGATCGGCGCAGTCCCGACCGCAAGCTGCTCCGGCTGCCCGGCGGGGGCCCCCGCCACCCGCTCGGCGCGGTGGCCTCGACGACCGGCTCCTCCTCGCTGCTGCTGATCCTGGTGCTGGTGGCCGTCGCCGTGGCGCTGGCCGCCGCGGCCGCCGCACGGCGGCGCCAGCGACACCGCCTCGCGTAACGCGCCGCCTCGCTTACCGCTCGGACCCGAGCTGCCATGTCCGTGGCACACCCCACCACAGGTTGATATTGACACGTGGCGCGAGGCCGCGCGCGAATCAAGTCACAAGAGTGACTAGCACCCGGCCACCGTGCCGTGGAAGAACACGCTCAGCACGCACGCCGCGGGCTTCACCTGCCAGGTGTTGCTGAAGATGCCGAGGCCCTCGCTGACCTCGTTGAAGAAGACATCGTCGCCGTCGATACTGCCGCTGAGGTTCGAGATCAGGTCCTCCAGCAGGTTCGGGTCGGCATCCTGCAGGCTGTCGATCATCGCCGCCCGAATCAGCGGATCCGCCTTGGCCGTGCTGACCATCTGCAGCAGATCGTTGGCCTGCTGCTGCGGCGTGAGGGCGGCCGGGAAGCCGGGCTCGGTCGAGGTCGAGACTCCCATCTCGGTGATCCAGATCGGCTTGTCGGGCACGGCCGCCAACTGGCGCAGCGTCTGCACCTGGGCCAGCCAGCGCGTCATCGCGCTCACGTCCCAGAGCTCGGGTCGACCGACGGTGACGGGATACACGTGGATGCCCAGACCGTCCATCCAGGCGCTCGCGCCGTCGGCGTACATGGCGGCGAGAAACGTCTGCGACGCCTCGCCGCCGGCGCCCGAGCCGGTGCCGTCGTCCATCAGCACGCCACCGCTGATCACCGGCATCGTGGGATCGACCGACTTCACCGCGGTGTAGGCCTCCTGCAGAAGCTGGACGTAACGAGCCGGGTTCGGCGCGGGCCAGAAGCTCGCCGCCAGGTTTGGCTCGTTCCACACCTCCAGTCCGACGGCCTGCGGATAGCGCGTCACGAGCTGCTTCACGTAGGCGATCCACGCCGCGTCGTGCGCCGCGTCCGGTGGGCTGGCGACCGCCGGGTTGCAGCCGGTGGCCGGGGCGGCCCAGCACGGCGCGACGTCAGCCACGAGCAGGGGGCGCAAGCCGCCGGCCAGGATCTCCTGATAGCTCTGGTCGGGAGTGGTCCAATTCCACTTACCCGGAGACGGCTCAACCTGCGACCAGTCGACAAACAGCCGCGTGGTGGTCACCCCGACGTCGCGCTGCATCGCGACCGTCTGCGCCGTGGTGTAGGTGTTGAAGCCGAACAGCGTCGGAACGGGAGCGGCGGGAGCGGCGACATCAGCGTGGCATCGCACCCCCGAGATCGTCACGCGCAGCTTCCGGGCGGAGGTCAGCATGCCCGACAGGCGCCCGCTGCAGCCGGAGCTGCCGCGCGTTCCCGACCAGCTGCAGAGCGCCCGCCGGTGCTCGCTGCGGCACGACACGCTCAGCGCGCCGTAGCCGTGACCGGCCAGCGCGCGGCGGGCCTGCGCCGTTGATATCGGCCGGGGCGGTGGCGCGGAGCGCTTGGCGGCCAGCGCGGACGGAGCAAGCGCCCAGCTCGCGACCATCATCATCAGGCACATCCATCCGCCGCGGCCGGGATCGAAGCTGGCCATCACCGTCCTGGTCTTACGCATTCGTCCTTGCCGATCTCGTGAGCGTGGGTATTCTAACCGCCGTCTGCATGCGATCCGGTTCAAGCGGCGGCGCCGACGTGCTGGTGCCTCCAATATGCCGGGCGCGCCAGTACTATGTCGGGCAGTCTGAACCCGGGGCGTCCTGCACGGGTTGGGCGTCCTTGCAACGAATTCACGCGGCACGAAGCCGCGGCGAAAGCGTCCAGGTTCCACCACCATGACGAACCAGTCACGAGATTTCAGCCTCAGGGCATACATGGCGACGATTCGGCGCCACAAGGTGCTGATTCTGCTCGTGATGGTCCTCGGCGCGGCCATAGGGCTCGGGTACTCCGCGATCCAGAAGAAGTCCTACAGCGCCACGGCATCGATGCAGGTCTCCGATCCCAACCAGGAGCTGACACTCCTCGACGGCTCGTACCTCAGCCAGAACACGCCGCTGCAGCTGGCCTCGGCCGCCGCTCCACAGGTCACGCGCCAGGAGATCCTGCTGGGGGTCAAATCGGCGCTGAACAGTTCGCTGACGACGACGCAGCTGCAGAACGCCGTCAGCGCGACGATCGATCCCAACTCGTATCTGATCGACATCACGTCCAGCGCCGCCAACCCCAATGACGCGGCGCGGATCGCCAACGCTTTCGCCGACGTCGATTCGACGGTCACCAACTCCGAGACTCGCGCCCAGTTCGCGAGCCAGGCAAAGTCCCTCTCACGCCAGCTCAAGAGCCAGCTGAGGCTCCACACCCCCGCTGCAGACTTGCAGGCCACGCAGACGCAGGAGACGCTGAACCGCGTCCAGAGCCTGGCATCCGTGGCCACGCCGCTGAGCATCAGCGCCGCCGCCGCCGTCCCGACGAGCCCCAGCTCGCCGAAGCCGACTCGCAACACGATCGCCGGGCTGTTGATCGGTCTGTTCCTCGGGATCGGGCTCGCCATCGGCCGCGACGCGCTCGACCGCCGGCTGCGTCACGCCTCCGACGTGAGCGCGGTGATCAACGAGCCGATCGTCGGCTTCATCCGCTCCTCCGCGCTCGGCCACGCCGGAATGGGCGCGCGCGAGCCCGGCACTCGCCTCACGCTCTCCGACGTCGACGAGGAGTCCTTCCGGATCCTCCGTCACAACGTTCGCTTCCTGAGCGCCGACATGAACACGGTGCTGGTGACCAGCCCGATGGCGGAGGAGGGCAAGTCGACCGTCGCCGCGTGCCTCGCGTGCGCGCTGGCCGAGAGCGGAACCCGCACGCTGCTGGTGGAGTGCGACATGCGCCGTCCGGTGCTGGCCGAGCGCTTCGGCATCGCCCAGGCCCCCGGTCTGGCCGACTA
The DNA here is from genome assembly GCA_035552615.1 of Solirubrobacteraceae bacterium. Lineage (GTDB taxonomy): Bacteria > Actinomycetota > Thermoleophilia > Solirubrobacterales > Solirubrobacteraceae > Palsa-465. The sequence goes on along the minus strand of DASZLC010000201.1, from coordinate 810 downwards.
CCTGACGGGCAACGCCGATCCGTCCCAGATTCTCCAGGCGACGCCGATCGGCGTCGGGCGTCAGAGCTTCAACGGCAACGGTGCGGCGGCCGAGCTCGGAGACCCGGTCGATCTCGTGTGCATCACGGCCGGCAGCGCCGTGCCGCGCCCAGCCGAGCTACTCGCCTCCGAGCGCTTCGGCAAATTCCTGCGCGAGGTCGGCGAGGTCTACGACGTGGTCGTCCTCGACACCGCCCCGCTGCTGCCGGTGGCCGACACGCTCGGGATCATCCCTGAGGTCTCCACCGTGCTGCTGTGTGTGCGCCTCGGGCAGACGACGCGCGATCAGGCCCGCGCCGCGAAGGCGGCGCTCGACCGTCTCCCGGACCGCCCGATCGGCCTCGTGCTCACGGACGTGCGCGAGCAGGAAGAGGGCTATTACGGCTACTACGGGTATGCCCGTGCCGGCGGGGCCGAGGCCTCGCCCGCGCACCGCGCCTGAGCGCCCTCGCCGTCAGAGCTGAGCGACGGCGGCACCGTCAGAGCTGAGCAACGGCGGCACCGTCAGAGCTGAGCAACGGCGGTGCCGTCAGAGCTGAGCGACGCCCGCGCCGACAGGCTCGAGCACTCGCGCCGGTCCAGCACGCGGGACGGCCACGTCGATCGACTCGGCAGAGGCAGGAGCTGCGAGCATCGATGTCACTCGGGCGCAGCCGATGAGGATCGCCGGCAGGACGTAGAGATACTTGTCGGCGATCTGCGAGTCGTAATAGCCGTTGACGAGCCAGACGACCAGGCAGATCCCGATCGCGATCGCCTCCTCGCGGACGG
>DASZLC010000200.1:0-1821 GCA_035552615.1 Solirubrobacteraceae bacterium | reverse complement strand
CCGCGAGCTGTCGATCGTCTCCGAGCGCAACCGCCTGTCGCTGGAGCTGCACGACGTCGTCTCCCAGAAGCTGTTCAGCCTGATGCTCACGGCCGAGGTGGTGGCCGAGCAGATCGACGCCGACCCGACGGCCGCCAAGGCGCAGGCCCAACGGGTCAAGGCGCTGGCGCGCGAGGCGCTCGACGAGCTCCGCTCGTTGATCCTCGGACTGCGTCCGCCCGAACTGGAGCGCGACGGCTTGGAGGGCGCGCTGCGCAAGGAGCTGGAGCTGTTCGGCCGGAGCAGCGGCGTCGCGGTCGAGCTCCACATCGAGCCACCGCTCCCGCCGCCGGATTCGCGGCGCGACTTCGCGATCCTGCGGATCGTCCGCGAGGCGGTGCAGAACGCGCTTCGGCACGCCAACCCCGACAGGATCGTCGTCGGTCTCACCGCGCGCGGCGTCACGGTTGTCGATGACGGCGAGGGCTTCGTGCCCGCCGACCGCGAGCTGCGCGCCCGCCACCTCGGCCTCACCTCGATGGAGGAGCGCGCCGCCGAGATCGGCGCCCGCCTGGCGATCGCGTCCGCCTGCGGCGACGGGACGACGGTCACGCTGGAGCTCCCCGCGAAATGATCCGGGTGCTGATCGTCGACGACCACGCCGTCGTGCGCGAGGGGCTGCGGGCGTTCCTGGAGCTGCAGGACGGATTCGAGGTGGTGGGCGAGGCCGGTGACGGCGCCGAGGCGATCCAGCGCGCGGTGGCAACCGCGCCCGACGTCGTCCTCATGGACCTGATGATGCCCGTGCTCGACGGCGTCGAGGCGATGCGCGGGCTGCGCCGCGCGGTTCCCGGCGCGCGGGTGATCGTGCTGACGAGCTTCCTGGAGGACGAGCGGCTGCTGCCGGCGATCCAGGCGGGCGCCGCCGGCTATCTGCTGAAGAACGTCGAGCCCGCGGAACTGGCCCGGGCGATCCGGACGGCGCATGCCGGCGAGGCGCAGATCGATCCGGCGGTGGCGGCGCGGCTCGTCAGCGCGCTGGCGGACGGTCCGACCGCCGTGCGCGCCCCCGAGCCCGGGCGGCTGACGCGCCGCGAGACCGAGGTGCTGGAGCTGATCGCCGCCGGACGCTCGAACAAGCGGATCGCGTTCGAGCTCGGCATCTCCGAGAAGACCGTCAAGAACCATGTCGGCCACGTGTTCGAGAAGTTGGGCGTCACTGATCGCACCCAGGCGGCGCTGCTGGCCGTTCGGGAAGGGCTCGTGGGGCGATAGTGGTCGCATAGCGAGAACAATCGCCAGTCCTAGGACGTATTGCCGCTGGTAACCGGGACCGCGGGCGGCCTACCGTGGGCGCATGTCTACCGCCATCATTACGGGCGCATCGAGAGGACTCGGACTGGCCTTGGCGCGCGCCCTCGCCGGCAACGGCTGGCGGCTCGTCGTCGACGCCCGCGGCACCGACGAGCTGGAGGAGGCCCGCGCCGAGCTCGCGATGACCAAAGCCCACATAACGGGGATCCCGGGCGACGTCAGCGACCCGGCGCACCGCCACCGGCTGATCGAGGTCGCCGGCCCGTCGATCGAGCTGCTCGTCAACAACGCCTCGACGCTCGGGCCAAGCCCGCAGCCGCCGCTGGCCGACTACCCGCCCTCCGCGTTCGAGCGCGTCCTTCAGGTCAACCTGATCGCACCGCTGCGGCTGATCCAGCTGGCAGCGCCGCGGATGCCCGCCGGCGCCGCGATCGTGAACGTCACCTCCGACGCCGCCGTCGAGGCGTACGCCGGCTGGGGCGGGTACGGGTCCTCGAAGGCAGCGCTGGAGCAGCTGACGGCGATCCT
>DASZLC010000199.1:0-15014 GCA_035552615.1 Solirubrobacteraceae bacterium | reverse complement strand
GAGCCTGCCGTCGTCTGCGCCGCGGCGGCGTGGCAGGCCGCCGGTGAAGCCTCGCCCGCGTCCGCATCCGTTCGCGGCCGGGCTCGAGGATCTAGCTGAGGCGCTCGGCCGGGCGTGCCCACGGCTTGATCCCGCGGCGTCCGTCGCAGAGGAGCTGCAGATGCTGCTGCCCTCGCACCAGCAGGGGCCGCAGGCCTCGCCGCACCTGCTGCGCGCCGTTGACGACGGTGCCGCCTTCGGACGACCGGATCGCTTGGATCCGTGGGTCGTCCCCAGCGCCATGTTCGGCGTCGCCGATGCCGTCGAGCTCCTACTCGGCCTCCCCGTTCGCGGTCACCCCGGCCTCGCGATCGGCGATTCGCCGCGGTTCCTGGCCGAGATTTCGAAGCTCGCGCTCGAACTGCTCGCGCGCGGACGCGTCATGCCGACGCTCGCCAGGAAGGAGGATCGGTGGGTGGCGCGATGGGAGCCGGTCGCGACCGATCCTGGCGACGCCGACCGTCTGCGGCTGCTGGCGCAAACCATCCCGCCGCTGCTACGCGCGGAGGTGGGCCCATCCGAGCACGGGAGGCCGCCCGAGAAGATCGTCGACGGCGCGCTCGGCGCCTGCCTCGATGCGTGTGCGCGGCGCTTCCTGGCCGGGCCGCTGCTCCCGCGGGCCGTTCGGCGGCGAGCGCCCGGGAGCGTGGAGGCATGGATCACCGCGCTGACCGCGGCAGATCCTGTCGTCGCTGCGGAGGGAATGGATCTCGCGGCGCTCAGCGAGCAACTCGACGAGTGGCGAAGTGCGATGGAGCACTACGCGGCGCACCGGACGTTCCGGACGTGCTTTCGCCTGTCCGCGCCCGAGGAGCCCGCGTCGCCGGTCGCCGAGGAGCCGTGGCGCGTCGAGATCCTGCTGCAGGCGAAGGACGACCCGAGCGTGCTCGTCCCGGCGCAGGACGTGTGGAGCTCGAACGGCGATGGCCTGCGCGTTCTCGGTCGTCTGATCGAGGACCCACAGGAGCGGCTGCTGGGCGGGCTCGGCCACGCGCTGCGGCTGTGGCCCGACCTCGAGCCGGCTTTGCGTGAGGTTGCGCCGACCGGCGTCGCGCTCGAAACGGAGGCCGCTTTCAGGTTCCTGCGCGACGCGGTCCCCGCGCTCGAGCAGTCCGGCTTCGGCGTGCTGTCGCCGGCGTGGTGGGACAAGCGGCTGCGGCTCAAGCTGACAGCTGATCCGTTCAACGAGTGGGAAGAGGGCAGCGGGCTGTTCAGCCTCGACGGCCTATGCGCCTACGAGTGGCGGATCGCGGTCGGCGACGCGACGTTGTCGGTGTCGGAGCTGCGCGAGCTCGCGGCGATGAAGCTGCCGCTGGTGATGTCGCGTGGGCAGTGGATCGTGCTGCGCTCAGAGGACGTGGAGGCCGCGCTGAAGTTCTTCGAGGGACGCAAGGAACGCGGCGAGGCACCGGCCGCAGAGCTCCTGCGTGAAAGCCTCGCGCTCGATGCCGGCCGCGACGACCTGCCGGCGACCGAGATCGAGTGCACCGGCTGGCTGCGCGAGCTGCTCAGCCCGGGCGGCGAGCGCAAGCTCCAACGGATCCCGACGCCGGCGACGTTCGGTGGCGAGCTGCGCCCGTACCAGCAGCGCGGGCTGGCGTGGCTGTCGTTCCTGTCGAGCCTTGGCCTCGGGGCATGTCTGGCGGACGACATGGGTCTCGGAAAGACGCCGCAGACGTTGGCGCTGCTGCTCGCCGAGCGCGAGGGTCGCAAGTCGCGAAAGCGTCTGGGCCCGACGTTGCTGATCTGCCCGGTGTCGGTCGTTGGCAACTGGCAGCGCGAGGCCGAGCGGTTTGCGCCAAGCCTGCACGTGCTCGTCCACCATGGTCCGGAGCGGTCGAAGGGCCGCGTGTTCACGGCCGCCGCCCGGCGGGCGGATCTCGTGATCACGACCTACGCGCTGGCGGTGCGCGATCGTGAGACGCTGGCCGCCGCCAAGTGGGAGCGGGTAGTGCTCGACGAGGCGCAGAACATCAAGACGAGTGACGCGAAGCAGACGAGGGCGATCCGATCGCTTGCTGCCCGCCATCGAATAGCACTGACCGGCACACCGGTCGAGAACCGACTCACTGAACTCCACTCGATCATGGACTTTCTCAATCCGGGACTGCTCGGCCCGGCCGCGGCGTTCAAGCGCTGCTACGCCACGCCGATCGAGCGCTACCACGATCCGCACGCGACCGAGCGCTTGCGACAGGCGACCGGCCCGTTTCTTCTGCGGCGGCTGAAGACCGACAGGAGCATCATCACCGACTTGCCCGCGAAGATCGAGATGCGCATCGACTGCCACCTCACCAAGGAGCAGGCGACGCTCTACCAGGCGGTGGTCGACGAGATGATCGAGAAGGCCGAGCAGACCACCGGGATCGAGCGCTCGGGGATCATCCTCGCGGCGCTGATGAAGCTCAAGCAGGCGTGCAACCACCCGGCGCACCTGCTCAAGGATCGCTCCGCGCTCGGCGGACGCTCCGGCAAGCTCGCGCGGCTCGAGGAGATCCTCACCGAGGCGCTCGCCGAGCGGGACAAGGCGCTGTGCTTCACCCAGTTCGCCGAGTTCGGGCATCTGCTCCGCCGTTATCTGCAGGAGCGACTCGGGCGTGAGGTGCTGTTTCTGCACGGCGGGACCGCGCAGGCCGCACGCGACGAGATGGTCACGCGGTTCCAGGCCGACGGCGGGCCGCCGCTGATGATCCTGTCGTTGAAGGCGGGCGGTACGGGCCTCAATCTGACCGCGGCCAACCACGTCGTCCACTTCGACCGCTGGTGGAACCCGGCGGTTGAGGACCAGGCGACTGACCGCGTGTTCCGGATCGGTCAGCGCAAGAACGTTCAGGTGCGCAAGCTCATGTGTGTCGGTACGGTCGAGGAACGGATCGACACGCTAATCGCGCAGAAGAAGGATCTCGCCGAGCGGATCGTCGGGACCGGCGAGCGGTGGATCACCGAACTCGACACCTCCCAGCTCCGCGAGCTCGTGACCCTTTCCCAAGAGGCGGTGGCGGAATGAGCGACTTCTCTCATTGGCGCGATTGGGAGCCATCGCGGCCGCTGCCGGTCGAGGGCGGGATCACCGCGCGCAGCAAGCGCGGCGCAATCGGTGAGACGTGGTGGTCACAGCGGTTCATCGCCGTGCTCGAGTCGTTCGGAGTCGGCTCACGGCTGCAGCGTGGGCGCAACTACGCTCGCCGCGGCCAGGTGATCGAGCTCGACGTTGAGCCCGGCATCGTGATCGCGAAGGTGCAGGGCTCGCGCTACACGCCATACCGCGTCCGGATCCGGTGCAAGGCGCTGAGCGAGCAGCAGTGGCGGCGACTCGAGAAGGCGATGGCGTCGCAAGCGCTACCGCTCGCGCAGCTGCTGGCCGGAGAGATGCCCCGCGACGTCGCGGAGCTGTTCGCGTCGTGCAAGCTGACGCTGTTCCCGCGCTCGGCCGCCGAGCTAAAGGCGAGCTGCACCTGCCCGGACTCGGCGAACCCGTGCAAGCACATCGCGGCCGCCTACTACATCCTCGCCGAGCGCTTCGACCAGGACCCGTTCCAGATCTTTGCGTGGCGGGGCCGCGAGCAGGACGAGCTGCTCGAACACCTGCGAGCGCTGCGAGTCGGCAGCAGCGCTGCGCGCGCCGCCCGCGGTACCGGACGCCGCGCGGGCAGCGCTAGCGCCGTTGCGGCCACATCCGCCGCGTCGCCAGAGGGCTCGGAGTCGCTGGGTCCGGCGCTCATCGACGAAATCGACTCGTTCTGGCACAGCGGTCCGGCGCTCTCCGACCTGCACGTCAATCCATTCGCCGTCGAGGCGACGGATGCGCTGTTGCGTCAGCTCGGCCCCGCACCGGTTGACGTCGGCGGCGAGAACCTCGTCGAGATCCTCACGCCGGTATACCGAGCACTGGCGGAGCAGGCCGAGCGGCGGGCGCTCGAATGACCGACCGGGTTGTGATCGGGAGGTCTGAGTGGTTGGCGGCCGCGAGCCTCAATCTGATTCTCAGCCCCACAGCGCGCAGATGGGGACCGCGAGGATGCGTTCGGCGAGGCGCAGCATCCCGGGCCCCGTGTGGAGTACGGCACCGGCCACGAATCGGTCGCCGAGTTCGTCCCGCAGCCATTCGAGGTGGCGTGCGTCTTGGCGGGATGGTGCGGCAGTGGCTTTGATCTCGATCGCGAGGATGTCGCCGGCGGCGATCTCAGCGATCAGGTCGATCTCGTGCCGGCCCTGCTTGTCGCGTAGGTGGTAGAGACGGGGCGGGCGTGAGGTGAGTTCGAGCTCGGGCCGGATCTGCGCGACGGCGAAGGTGTCGATCAATCGGCCGAGGAGGTCTCCGTCTCGGAGCACGGCGGTGGGGTCGAGTCCGAGTGCGGCGCCGGCGAGCGCCGGGTCGACGAGGTAGCGCTTTGGGGTCTTGATCAGGCGGGTCAGGCGGTTGCTCGCCCAGGCGGGCATGAGTTCGAGCACGAACAGGTTCGTGAGCAGGGTGTCGTAGGCGATCGCGGTCTTGCGGTTGATGGCGGCCGCGTCGTAGAGCGTCTTGTGCTCCGGCTGGCCGGCGGTGCTGAGCGCGGTGGCCTCGAAGTAGCGGCGGAGACGAAGTGGATTTCGGTGGCCGGGAATGCCCTCCGCGTCACGGGTGAGCAGCTGCTCGAGGTAGCCGGCCAGCCAAGCCTGGCGCGCGTCGTCGGAGAGTCGAAGGGCGGGCTCGGGGTAGCCGCTGCGCAGCGCCAGCTCGACGTAGCCGTGGAGATCGGGGGGGTCGGACGGCAGCGTGAACGCGTCGATGTCGCCGGCGCGGAGCTTCTCGAGGAACGTCAGCCCGGATATTCGTTCGGCGAGTTCGCGTTCGCTGAGGCCGTACATCCGCAGTCGCACCAGCCGTCCGGTGCCGGGCCACGTTTCGGCTTCGATGTCGCCTCGGACGCTACCCGTCAACAGGAACCGGCCGGGGCTGGGATCGGCATCGACAGCTCGTTTGACCGCTCCGAGGACACCGGGCACGGCTTGCCACTCGTCGAGCAGGACCGGCTCCCGCTGGGCACGTAGCGCGGCGTCCGGGTCCGCTTCGAATGCGACCGCTTCGGCGGCGCGATCAAGTCGCACGACCGTGTTCGCGCGCCGCTCGACGCTCGTGGTCTTTCCCGTCGCGCGCGGGCCCGTCACCAGGATCGCCGGAAGCTGTGCGAACAGTCGCTCGAGCCGACCGTCGATCAGGCGAGGCGTGTAGTCGGATCCAGGCAGACGATCATCCTACCGCTTTAGCCCACTATCGACTACCGATATAGACCGGCCACTAGCGCCGCTTTCGACCATCGGAGGCCTCTCGCGTGATTTTCGAGTGACCTCTGCGGCTCCAAGTGATGCGTTTGCCCAGCATCCGTCCCCACCCGTTATCGGTTGCTGGTCAGCTCTGGTCCACGAATCCGATCTGTGGACTGGCTTGTGGACCAACTCCGCCCGCTCCGAACACCTCCAGATAGGCAGAAAGGCCCCGATTTCCAGAGCTTTTCAGGATGGGCACGGCTGGGCTTGAACCAGCGACCTCTCGCGTGTGAAGCGAGCGCTCTCCCACTGAGCTACGCGCCCGGGTTCGCCGATTCTACGAGAGGCTGCGATCCGCGGTCGACGGATCCGCTCATCCCTGCGTCGACAGCGACCTGACGGGGGCCGGGACTGGGGCCGAGCTGGTCGAGGCGGCGCGGCGCCCCTTGGCCCATGCGGTGAGGCGGCCGAACGCGGTCGGGCGATGCAGCTCGGCGACGAGGCGGTGCTGCTCGGCGGCCTGGAGCAGCTCGGCGCGACGAGCCTGGGCCATTGCGTGGGTGAAGTTCTGGTTCATCGTGTGCCCCTCTGAATCTGATGCGCGGCGCCGGATGCGTCGCTGCTGTGAGGGAGAAGGTACGAGCGCTGACGTTCCCCCTCCACGTCATATGACACGCTGCCCGCGTGTGTCCCGTCCTCGCCTTCCTGGAGTCACTTCCGCCGGCGGAACGTGAAGCGCTGCTGGCCGCCGGCCACTCGCGACGGTGGGAGGGCGGCGAGCCGATCGTGCGCGAGGGCGAGCCGGCCACCAGTGCGATCCTCGTGCTCGCCGGGCTCGTGAAAATCCACAAGAGCGCGGCGGACGGCTCGGAGTTGGTGCTCAGGCTGTCCGGGCCCGGCGACCTGCTCGGAGAGGTCGCGGCGCTCCGCGGCGCAGCACGAATGGCGAACGCCACCGCGCTGGAGCCTGTCGACGGCGTCGTCATCGCGGTGCCCGAGGTGCGAGCGCTGCTCACCCGGCACCCGTCGCTGAGCCTGGCGTTGCTGGAGCTGGCGGTGGCGCGTCTGCGGATCGCCGACGAACGCCGGCTGGAATCGGCCACGGCCGAGACCCTGCCGCGGGTCGCGAGCCGTCTGGTCGAGCTGGCCGAGCGGTTCGGCACGCCCGCCGACGACGGGACGATCGAAGTCGGGATGCCGATCACCCAGGAGGAGCTGGCGTCGTGGGCGGCGGCGTCGCGGGAGTCGACCGCGCGAGCGCTGCGGACGCTGCGCGAGCTGAAGCTAATCGAGACGCACCGCCGCCGGCTCGTGGTGCTCGGCCTGGATCGCCTGCGAGCTCACGCAACGCGCCTGTAGGCGGGGCCGGGAATCCGGCCCGGGCGACTACTAGACTCGACCTGAGTGTCGACCGGCCCCTCGCTCTACCGCCGCCACCGTCCGCGGACGTTTGCCGATGTCGTCGGACAGGAGCACGTCGTCCGCACGCTGGGCAACGCCGTCTCGCAGGAGAAGGTCCATCACGCCTACCTGTTCGTCGGCTCCCGCGGGACGGGCAAGACGAGCATGGCGAAGATCCTCGCCGCCTGCCTGAACTGCGAGCACGGCCCGACCGTGTCGCCCTGCGGGACGTGCGCGTCGTGTCTGGCCATCCACAGCGCCACATCGCTCGACGTGATCGAGATGGACGCCGCCTCGAACAACTCCGTTGACGACATCCGCGATCTGCGAGAGAAGGTCGCCTACGCGCCGGTCTCCGGCCGCCACAAGGTGTACATCCTCGACGAGGCGCACATGCTCTCCCAGCAGGCGTGGAACGCTTTCCTGAAGACGCTGGAGGAGCCGCCGCCGCGGACGATCTTCGTGCTGGCCACCACCGAGGCGCAGAAGGTGCTGCCGACGGTCGTCGACCGCTGCCACCGCTTCGACTTCGGCCGCCCGACAGTGGAGCAGGTGGCGACCGTGCTGCGGCGGGTCGCCGCGGTCGAGCAGATCGACATCGAGGACGGCGCGCTGGCGCTCGTCGCCCGCCACGCCACCGGCAGCTTCCGCGACGCGCTCGGCACCCTGGAGCAGCTCGTCACGTACGCCGGCGATCAGCGGATCGTCGCCGCCGACGTGCTGGCGGTGCTCGGGGTGGCCGACGCCGAGCAGCTGTTCGCGGCCGTCGACGCGGTGCTGGCGCGGGATCCTGCCGCCGCGTTGCGGGCGGCGAACGCGCTGGCCGAGTCCGGCCGCGATCCCGGTCAGGTGCTGCGCGACCTGGAGGTACACGGGCGCGAGCTGCTCACCGCGCAGGTGCTGCACGAGGTGCCGGCCGAGCTGCGGGTCACCGCCGAGCGAGACGCTCGGCTGTTGGCGCAGGCCCAGGCGCTCGCCCCGAGCGACGCCGTTCGTCTGCTCGACCTCGTCTCGGCCGCGCTGGAGGCGACCACCGACGGCGCGCAGGCGCGGATCCAGCTGGAGCTGGTGCTGATCAAGGCCGCCGCGCCCGACTACGACCCGTCGACGAGCGCGCTGCTGGCCCGGATCGAGCGACTGGAGGCCGGCGCGCCCGCTGCTCCGCGGTCGGCGCCTGCCCCGCCGGCGCCCGCCCCGCCGGTGCCCGCCCCGCCGGCGCCTGCCCCGCCGGCGCCTGCCCCGGTGCTGCCGGAGCCGGTCGCCGAGCCCGAGCCGCCGCGCGCGGCCGTCGTCACGGCGACGGTCGCGCCGACGGGCGAGCTGCGGCTCGACGCGGTGCTCGACGCGTGGCCGGCCGTCGTCGATGTGATCCGGGAGGCCAACGCGATGGTCTCCTCGGCCCTCGCCGACGCGCGCCCGGTGGCGGTGAGCGAGCGCGAGATGACGATCGCGTTTCCGCCCGGCGCGGCCTTCCTGCGGCGTCTGGCCGAGCAGGACGACCACCGCCGGATCGCCACCGAGGCCGTGCGGACGGTGCTGGGCGCGGCGCTGGCGTTGCGCTTCGAGCTGCGTGACGTGGAGGATCAGGCGGCCGAACCCGAGGTGGCGACGACGCTGGCGGGGGAGGAGCTGGTGAAGCGGTTCCTGGAGGAGTTCAACGCCGAGGAATTACTGGACGACGAACCCGACGAGCGAGAGGCGCACTAATGCCCCAGCAGCCCAACATGCAGCAGATGATGAAGCAGGTCCAGAAGATGCAGCAAGACATGGAGGCGGCGCAGGCGTCGTTGAAGCACGACGTGCTGGAGGCCTCGTCCGGCGGCGGCATGGTGAAGGTCGAGGTGACCGGCGAGCTGGAGCTGAAGTCGATCACGATCGACCAGGCGGCGGTCGATCCCGACGACGTCGAGCTGCTGCAGGACATGGTCCTGGCCGCCGTGAACGAGGGGCTGCGCGCCGCCCAGGAGCACGCGGCGCAGAAGCTCGGGGCGATCACCGGCGGGCTGCAGTTGCCTCCGGGGCTCGGTTTCTAGAGGGTTCGTGTACGCGCCGCCTGTCCAGCGTCTGATCACCGAGCTGTCGAAGCTGCCGGGGGTCGGCGGCCGCACCGCCCAGCGCCTCGCCTTTCATGTGCTGCGCGCCGACGAGGCCGACGCCTACGCGCTGGCCGACGCGATCCGCGACGTGAAGCAGCTCGTCGGGCTGTGCGAGACGTGCTTCAACCTGGCGGAGGGACCGATCTGCCGCATCTGCTCCGACACCCGGCGTGACCCCGAGCTGATCTGCGTCGTCGAGGAGCCGGCCGACGTGATCTCGATCGAGCGCACGCACGAGTTCCGCGGCCGCTACCACGTCCTCGGCGGCGCGCTGTCGCCGATCGACGGGATCGATCCCGAGGATCTGAAGATCGCCGAGCTGTACGGCCGCGTGCGCGACGGGGACGTCCGCGAGGTCGTGATCGCCACGAACCCGACGACGACCGGCGAGGCCACGGCGCTGCACCTCGCCGCGGGGATTCGCGAGCGTGCGCCCGACATCGCCGTCACCAGGCTGGCCAGCGGGCTGCCGGTCGGTTCCGATCTGGAGTACGCCGACGAGCTGACCCTCGGCCGGGCATTCTCCGGCCGCCGCGCGGTCTGAACCGACCATCTCTGGGAGCATTTTGCGTCGCATAGACACATTAGGCTCCCAGCATCACGGGAGCAGCCCGGCGGAGGCCTTCAGGGTCAGGTCGCGCAGGAGGGCCTCGTGGACCAACGCCCGGGTGCGGGCGCTCCGCTGGGCCGCGGCCAGCACGGCGTCGTAGGCCGCGAGATGCTCGCTGAGAGGGCCGCTGATGTAGAGGAGGTCGTCGCCGGCGTCGAGCGCCTGGACGGCCACCTGGCCCGGGGTCTCGCCCGTCGGGTTCAGCGTGGCGTCGAGGTCGTCGCTCATGACAACGCCGGTGAACCCGTACGTGTCGCGCAGCAGCTTCACCGCGGCGGGGAGCAGGCTGGCCGGCGTCACCCCGTCAAACGCCGTGTACTCGGCGTTTGACAGCTCGATCACCGGAGCGTGACCGGCGATCGCGGCGAACGGGATCAGGTCGTGAGCCTCCAGCTGGGCCAGCGAGCCGCCGACGCTGGCCGTGATCACATCCGGGTCGGCCGACGCGCTGCCCTCGCCGGGGAAGTGGGCCGCCGCCGCGATCAGCCCGCCGGCGCGGTAGCCGTCGATGGCGGCGAGACTGAATCGGGCCACCGCGGCGGGATCGGTGCTGAACAGGCGTCCGCTCAGAGCGCCGCCCTCCGTGTCGACGTCGGCCAGCGGCGCGATCGTCATCGCGAAGCCGAGCGCGCGCAACGCCTTTGCCGCGGCGAGCGCCTGTGCGCGGGCCAGCGGCGAGCGGCCGGTGGCGCCGATCTGGGCCTCGCCCTCGGGCGGGAGGTCGGGCAAGGCGGTCTCGGGGCCGCCCGCCTGGGTGGCGGCCAATAGCGGCGCGACCGCTCCGCTGCTGCGCGCGGCGGCCGAGATATCGCCGGCCAACGACTGCACCTGGCCGTCTGAGACGAAGTTCGCGCTGGTGAACACGACGCCACCCCAGGGGACCTGCCCAAGCCCGGCGCTCGCGTCCCGGCCGTCGAGGCTGACGAGGAACAGCTGCGCCACCTGCTGGGGCAGGCTCAGCGTGGCCGCGAGGCGGGTGGCGGCGGGCGCGGGGACGAACGGCGCGGCGTGGGGGACATGGACGGCCGGCGCCGAGCCCGTGATGACCGTGGCGATCTGCGCCGCACCTGGTGCGTACGGGTTTCCGGGATTCGATGAGCCCGACGAGGACACCGCGACGGCGGCGCCGGCCGCCGCCAGCACGAGCACCGCGACCGCGGCCAGGATCGCCCGGCGGCGGCGAACGGCGGCGGTTCGCGCTGGCCGAGTCGCCCGCGGCGGCCGGGGCGGCGGTGGCGCCGGCGCTGGGTCTCGGCCGCTCAGCTCCCTCAGCTGGCGCAGCTCCCGTCGAGCCCGGCGGGAGGATGGCTCTCGGCCGCCCTCGCCCGAGTTCACCGCGTAACCTCACGCACCATGCCTGAGCCGGCCACGATCGTCATGAAATTCGGGGGAACCTCGGTCGCCGACGCTGAGCGGATCAAGCGCGCGGCGCGGCGGATCGTCGCCCAGCGCGAGCTCGGCAATCGCGTGGTCGCGGTGCTCTCGGCCCGCGGCAAGACGACCGACGACCTGATCGCCGCGGCCGAGGAGGTCTCGGCCACGCCCGACCCCCGCGAGATGGACATGCTGCTGTCGACCGGCGAGCGCATCTCCTGCGCCCTGTGCGCGATGGCGATCAACGACCTCGGCCACCGCGCGATCTCGTTGACCGGCTCGCAGGCCGGGATCGTGACGGACACCTCGCACACGAAGGCAAGGATCCTTGATGTGCGTGCCGATCGCATTCGCGAGGCGCTGGCCAACGACATGATCGTGCTCGTGGCGGGATTCCAGGGCGTCTCCACCAGCCGCGATGTGACCACGCTCGGGCGCGGGGGCTCGGACACGACCGCGGTGGCGCTGGCCGCGGCGGTCGGCGCCGAGGTGTGCGAGATCTACACCGACGTGGCCGGGGTATTCAGCGCCGACCCCCGGCTCGTGCCCGACGCCCGCAAGCTGCCGGTCGTCAGCTTCGAGGAGATGCTGGAGATGGCCGCCTCGGGGGCGAAGGTGCTGCAGCTGCGCTCGCTGGAGTACGCCCGGACCCACGGGGTGCGGATCCACTGCCGATCGAGCTTCGAGGACGGTCCCGGTACCGTTGTCGTGGGAGAGGAAGAAACCGTGGAACACCCACTGATCACCGCCGTCACGCACTCGACCGAGGAGGCTCGGATCACGCTGCTGGGCGTGCCCGACCGCCCGGGCGCCGCTGCGTCGATCTTCCGCGCGCTGGCCGACGCGGGGTGCAACCTCGACACGATCATCCAGAACGAGCCGCGCGGTGCCGGACGCGACGCCGAGGTGTCGTTCACGATCGCCGCGGAGGACCTCCGCGCCGCCGAGGTGGCGCTGGAGCCGATCCGGACCGGACTGGAGCTCACCGAGATCGACACCGACCGTCAGATCGGCAAGGTGTCGATCGTCGGGGCGGGGATGCGCTCGCATCCGGGAGTAGCCGCCACCGTGTTCGAGACCCTGGCCGACCAGGACATCAACATCGAGATGATCTCCACTTCGCCGATCAAGATCTCGTGCGTGATCCGCGCCGACGCGGTCCCGACCGCGGTGCGTGCGCTGCACTCGGCCTTCAACCTCGGCGACGATGGCATCCGGCCCGAGCCGTTCAACCAGGAGCCACGATGACGGGCAATCGGCTGGCGCCGATTGCCTTGCGAGAATCGCCCGGGGGGCGATTCTCATGACCCGCGTTGCCGTCGTGGGAGCCACCGGGGCCGTCGGCACGGTGATGATGCAGCTGCTACGCGAGCGGGCCTTCCCGGCGAGCGAGATCGTGCCGTTCGCGACGGCGCGCTCGGCCGGCCGCGAGCTTCCCGGCGGGTACATCGTGCGCGCGCTCGACGACGAGGCCGACATCGCCGGCTTCGACATCGCGCTGTTCTCCGCCGGCGCGGGCACCTCGCGCGCGTGGGCGCACCGGTTCGTCGACGCCGGCGCCACCGTGGTCGACAACTCCTCGGCGTTCCGCCGTGACCCCGAGATCCCGCTCGTCGTCTCCGAGGTCAACCCGCACGCGCTGGAGCACCACCACGGCCTGATCGCCAACCCGAACTGCTCGACGATGCAGCTGATGGTGGCGCTCGCGCCGATCCACAGAGAAGCCGGGATCGAGCGGCTCGTCGTGGCCACCTATCAGTCCGTGTCGGGCACCGGGCAGAAGGCGATCGAGGAGCTCGACGCTCAGGCCGACGCGTCGCTGCGCGGCGTCCCGATGCCGGAGCCGAGCGTGTACGCCGACCACATCGCGTTCAACGTGATCGGCGCCGCCGGGTCGTTCGCCGACGGCGACGACCACACCGACGAGGAACGCAAGATGATGTTCGAGACGCGCAAGATCCTGGAGGACGAGTCGATCGGCGTGTCGGTGACGTGCGTGCGCGTGCCCGTACGGGTCAGTCACTCCGAGGCGGTAAACGTCCAGACGCGCGAGCCGATCACCGCTGAGCGCGTCCATGAGCTCCTGTCCCGCGCCCCGGGCGTGATCGTCGAGAACGTCCCCTCGCCGCTGCGCGCCACCGGCCGCGACGAGGTGTTCGTCGGCCGCATCCGGGCCGACGAATCGCACCCGCGGGCACTGTCGATGTTCGTCGTCTCCGACAACCTGCGCAAGGGCGCGGCGACGAACGCCGTGCAGATCGCGGAGCTGCTGGTGCAGCGCGCGGCGGCGCCGGCGGCCGCCTGAAACGCGCCGCGGCTCAGGCCGCGACAAGCTGCACGTTGTGGAGCGCGCCGTCTCGGAAACCGGGATGGCCGTTGCGGATTGCGTATTCGTCCATGGTCCAACCAATATGGCTGGTCCTACCAACTGCTCGATCGGGCTCTATGATCGCCGTCGTGTCCGAGCTTCCTGCCTGCTTCACCACGCGCGGCGCCTCGCGTCGTGACTACCACTTGATCGCGCCCGAGAACCGGGCCCCGAGCGTGCTTCCCGAGCTGGCCGGCACCGGCGTGGTGAAGCTGGTCACGCCCCGCCGCGCGCCCGCGGCGTTCGCGCAGTACCTGCTTGAGATCGACCCGGGGGGAGGGAGCGCGGTGGCGCGCGCCGCGATCGACGAACGCTTCGAGCACTGCTTCTACGGTCTGGCCGGCGGGGCGGTGCTGTCGGCCGGCGGGGCGCAGCACACGCTCGTAGGCGGGCGGTTCGCCTACGTCCCCGCAGGCGTGCCGATCACGCTCGACAATCCCGCGGGGGCGGGGCCGGCTCGGGTCCTGTGGTTCAAGCGCCTCTACGTGCCGGTTCATGGCCTCGGCGCGCCGGAGTGTGTGTTCGGGGATCGCGCGGCAATGGCCGAGCCCGAGTACCAGCCCGGCCTGTACCGGACCGTCCTGTTCGGCGACGGAGACCCGCGCTTTGACTTCGCCGTGATCCGGATGCGCTTCGAACCGGGGACCGACCTGGCGATGACCGAGCTTCACGACGAGGAGCACGGGCTCTACATGACCGCGGGTCGGGGCACGTATCTCCTCGGCGAGAACGTCCATGAGGTCGCCGAGGGCGACTTCATCTACATCGCCCCCTACTGCCCGCAGTCGTTCGTGGCCGACCCGCGCGTCGGCGCCGAGTACCTGCTCTACAAGGACGTCTGCCGCGACGGGTGGTCGTAGGTCTGCCGGCAGGTCACGCTAGCGGGGAGATCGCGCCGGTCAGCTCGTCCCCCCGCACAGTGGTTGGACCATTTTTCTTGGCCATGTGTCCATATGTGGGGGGACAGAGAGGACGGAGAATCCGGGCGCTCGTGTCGACTGCCGCATCGAAGCCGCGCCGAAGTCATCCAAGTTGCGCTTCCGGAACCGGATCGGCGAGCGCAAGCGCTGGGACGCGGAGCCCAAGGAGAGACACATTTGACACGATTGGTCCAGCCAATTTTGGGTACAGAGCCAATAATGGTCCAACCAATATGCCGTACGCTCCGGCGCAGGTTACGACGTCCTCGGAGGCTGAGTGATGGAAGCGCACAGAACAAGGAGGCCGACGCATGCGGATCCTGCTGATCAATCCGAACACCTCGAGCTCGATGACCGACGAGATGGTGCTCGCCGCTCGCGCAGTCGAACCCGACGCTGAGATCATCGGGGCCACGGCCCGCCACGGCGTGGCCGCGATCGACGGCTATCGCGACGACGTCCTCGCCGCGGCCGCGGTGATTGACCAGATTGCCGCACACGAGGGTCAGTTCGACGGGGCAATCGTCGCCTGCTTCGGGGACCCGGGGCTGTTTGCCGCGCGCGAGCTGACGCACGCCCCCGTGGTCGGTATCGCCGAGTCGAGTTTCCTCACCGCGATGACGCTCGGGCGGACGTTCTCGGTCCTGACGACGCTCGACCGTGGCGTCCCGACGCTCCAGGATCTCGTCCGGCTTCACGGCGTGGAGAGCCGCTGCGCGTCGGTGCGGGCGACCGGGCTAACCGTGCTCGAAGCCCACGGTGACACGGATCGGGCCGCCGACGGGCTCGAGCGCGAGGGCCGACTGGCGATCGAATTGGATAAGGCCGAGGTGTTGTGCCTCGGCTGTGGGGGAATGGTCGGCCTGCGCGAGCGGCTGCAACGGAACCTGGGGGTGCCGGTGGTCGAGGCGGTGCCGGCGGCGACCGCGCTTCTCGCCGGCCTGATCCGCGGGGGC
>DASZLC010000198.1:0-9717 GCA_035552615.1 Solirubrobacteraceae bacterium | reverse complement strand
CCTGAACCTCTTCAACCTGCTGCCGGTCGTGCCGCTCGACGGCGGCCGCGCGATGGCGGCGATGGCACCGTGGATGTGGTTCGCCGGCTTCGCCGGGCTGATCGCGGTGGCGATCGTCTTCCCCAACCCGATCATCTTCATCATCGTGATCGTCGGCGGCCTGGAGACATACCGCCGCTGGCAGCATCGGGGCAGCAGCGCCGAGCAGCGCGCCTACTACCGGGTCGCGCCGCTGCACCGGGCGCTCGTGGCGGCCGTGTACCTGAGCCTGATCGTGCTGCTGGCGTTCGGCATGCACGCCACGAACCTGCCCGCCACCTTCGCATAGGCCCAGTCCTCGACAGCTAGCGATGGACCTCGCGCAGCTCCCGCTGCACGTCGCGGGCCATGTCCCGCTGACGAATCGAGTCGCGCTTGTCGTACAGGTTCTTGCCGGTGGCGACCGCAATCTCGACCTTCGCCCGCGAGCGAGGCCCGGTGAAGTAGATCCGCGTCGGGATCAGCGTCAGGCCCTTCTCCTTCGTCTGGCCGATCAACCGCTCGATCTCGCGCGCGTGGAGCAGCAGCTTGCGCGGACGCTCGGGATCGTGGTTGTCATGCGCCGCCGGACCGTAGGGCGGGATGTAGACACCGATCAGCCACACCTCGCCGTCGCGTATGGTCGCGTAGGCGTCCTTCAGCTGGGCCTTGCCCTCCCGCAGCGACTTCACCTCGGTGCCGGTCAGCATGATCCCGCACTCGTAGCGCTCCAACAGGTTGTAACGGTAGGACGCCTGCCTGTTGCTGGCGACGTCGCCGGCGGAGAGCTTGCGTTTCTTGGTCTTAGCCATGTCCTAGAGATCCTCGTCGAGCGGCGGGGCGAGGTCCACCCTACCCCGGCGGGCGTCGATTCCGTCGACGCGCACCTTGAGTGTGTCACCGAGGCGGATCGCGCCGCCGGTGCGGGTGCCGACCAGCACCGTGCCCTCGTCGTTCAGCTCCCACCAGTCGCCTCCGAGCCGGCGCACCGGGAGCATCCCCTCGAACGCCAGCCGCTCGCCGAACGCCACGAACGCGCCCGCGCCGATCAGGCCTACGACCTCGCCCTCAAACTCGGGCGGGTCGTGACCGGCCTCGGCCAGCTGCCGCGCCAGCAGGAAGCAGCGGCCGATGTCGTCGGCGTCGCGCTCGATCACCGTCGCCTGGCGCTCGCGGGTCGAGCACCACGGCGCCGCCGCCGCGACCCACGACGCGTCCGGCGCCGGCAAGGAGCCGTCGAGCGCGGACAGCAGCGCGCGATGGCAGATCAGATCCGGGTAGCGCCGGATCGGGGACGTGAAGTGGCAGTAGCTGCTCGACTGCAGCCCGGCGTGACCGAGGTTCCGGGGGTCGTACACGGCCTGCTTCAGCGAGCGCAGCACGAGCCGCGTCAGCGCTAGGCGCCCATGACCGGTCCGCCCGACCCAGTCGGCGACCATCTGCGAGATCTCACCGGCGGCGTCGGCCGCCTGCTGCGGGGTCAAGTGGCCGCCTGGGAGCGGGGGCGTCGGAACATCGAGCGAGGCGAGCTGCTCGACGAGCCGGCGGACCGACTCGGCCTCCGGCCGCTCGTGGACGCGATACAGGGTCGGCACCCGCCGCGCGTCGAGGAACCGCGCCACCTGCTCGTTGGCGGCGATCATCAGCTGCTCGATCAGGCGGTGCGACTCGGTCTGGTGCACCTGCTCGATCGAGCGCACGTTGCCCTGGCGGTCGAAGCGGAATTCCGGCTCGGCCGAGTCGAGCACCAGCGCCCCGCCAGAGGCCCGGAGCGCCCCGAGCGCCGCGCCCGCTGCCCGTGCCGCCGCCAGCGGCGCCGCCCACGGATCCTCGCCGCGCTCCGCCCCGGCGAACACGCGATCGACCTGGCCGTACTCCAGCCGCGCGTCGGAGCGGATCAGCGAGCGGTGAAAGGCAGCCCGCGTGACCCCGCCCGGTCCGATCGTCATCTCCACCGTGACCGTCAGCCGGTCCTCGCCCGGAACGAGCGAGCAGGCGTGATTCGACAGCTCGCCGGGCAGCATCGGCTCCACCTTCCCGGGGACGTACACGCTGGTGGCGCGGCGATACGCCTCGCGGTCGACCAGCGAGCGCGGCGGTACGTACGCCGCCACGTCGGCGATGTGCACCCAGACGCGCCACGTCCCGTCGCTCTGCGCCGAGGCGGAAACCGCGTCGTCGTAGTCGCGCGCCGTGGCCGGATCGATCGTGAACGTCGCCAGCGACCGCAGGTCGCGCCGTCCGTCGGCCGAGATCTGCCGCTCCGAGGCGAGCCGCGCCTCCCGCTCAACCGCCGGGTCGAACATACGGCGCAGGCCGCGGTCGAGCATCAGCGCCTCCAGCACGTCACGGGCATTGTCGGAGCGCCCGATGCGCCGGGCCAGCTGCGCCCGGCCGCCGCCTCGCCCGGCCTTGCCGCGCCCGCTCGGGGTCGCCCGCAGCAGGACGAGGTCGCCGACGGCGTAGCGCGTGTCGCGGTTCACGGCGAGCCGTGCGCCAGGCCCGAAGAACGGCTCGGCGACGAGGAACTTCCCGCGCCGTTCCAGCACGGCGACACGAGGCGTCCCTGCCCCGGCCGCCTCGGCGGAAGTCGTCAACGGCTCAACGCAGCCCGGCCGCGGCGGTCTGCTCGGCAACGGTCAGCTGCCGGTCCGCCTTGCCCGTTGCGTTCTCGGTGACGGACACGTTCGGGGTGACCCCGGCACCGCGCTTGTCGCCCCCGCCGCCGAGACTGCGACCGCTGGGGGTGAAGAAGTGCCCGACGGTGATCTCCAGCGCGCCGCCGTTGGACAGGTTCTGGATCTCCTGGTAGACGCCCTTGCCGTAGGTGTGTGTGCCGACGACTTTGGCCCGCCCGCGGTCCTGCAGCGCCGCCGTCACGATTTCCGCCGAGGACGCCGTGTCGCGGTTCACGAGCACGACGAGCGGGATCTTCGTCGAGATCGCCCCGCCCTTGGCGACGTACACCTGCCGCGGCTGCGTGCGCCCGTCGGTGGAGACGATCGTGCCGTCCGGGATGAAGATGCTGGCGACGTTGATCGCCTCCTGCAACAGCCCCCCACCGTTGTCGCGCAGGTCGAGGATCAGCGCCTGGGCGCCGGCATGGAGCATCTTGTTCACCTGGGTGCGCAGCTGGGCCCCCGAGCCTTGGGTGAACTGGGTGAAGATCAGCCAGCCGACCTTCACGCCGTGGTAGATGAGCAGCCGCGAACTGGCCACCGGGCTGATCAGGTTGGCGCGCGCCAGCGTGAGCCGCACGCGCTGCGTCCCCTCCAGCACCGTGATGGTGACGTCGGTGCCCGGCTTTCCGGTGATCAGGGCGGCGGCGTACGTGGCGGTGTGACCGGCCAGGTTGGTGTGGCCCACCCCGACGATCACGTCGCCGCTCTGCAGGCCAGCGCGCTCGGCGGGCGAGTCGGGCAGGATGCCGGTGATCTGCAGGCCCTTGGGGTTCGCCTGGACGTCGACGCCGATCCCCTTGTCGCGGGGGTTCGTCTCGTTCGCGAACGAGTTGTACTCGCTCGGGCTGTAGTAGTGCGAGTACGGATCGTTCAGGCTGGCGACCGCTCCGGCCAAGCCGTCGTTGGCCAGCTGGGTCACGTTCACCCGGCGGTAGAAGTCGCGCTGCACCTGATCGAGCACCTTCTGCACGAACTGCCCCGTCTTGCCCTCGTTGCTGAACGTGCCGCGGATCCCGGAGGGGATCCAGCCGGCGTGACCGCCCAGCCACACGCCGACGAGCAGCACGACGATCGTCGCGGCCAGAACGCCCACGACAACCCTCGGCGAACCTCTACGGCGCGTGAGCATCGTGCCTGAGATTACCCATCGGCCGGCTCCGGTCCGCCGCTCCAAGCGGCATCCGGGAGATTTGGCGCAGCCAAATCTCTCAAAGCCAGTTCGCGCCAGCGAACTGGCCCTACACGCGCAGGAAGCGCCGGAGCGACAGCCCCGAGCCGAGCGCCGAGACCCCGATGCTGGCCAGCAGCAACACGGCGACGAGCCCCACGAACGGGATCGTGTGCGGCGCCGAGATCAGCGCCCAGTTGTTGGCCAGCGGATCAAGCACGAGCACCTTGGTCAGGCCGAGCACAACGATCGCCAGGAGCGCACCGACGCCGCCGACGATCGTTCCCTCGATCACGAACGGCCAGCGGATGAACCAGTCGGTGGCGCCGACCAGCTTCATCACCTCCACCTCGCGGCGGCGGGCGTACAGCGACAGTCGGATCGTGTTGGCGATCAACAGGATCGAGGCGATCGTCAGCAGCACGGCCAGCGCGGCCGCGGTGATCGTCACCAGGTTCGTGACCTGGAGGATCTTCTTCGTGTCGCTGCGGTGGTTCGAGACGTTCTGGATCGTGGGGTCGATCATCCCGGTGCCGCCGCCGGGCAGGCGCGGTGTCAGAGCAGCGCGGATCGAGAGCACGTCGCTGGGGTTGTTCGGGACCACGTGGAACGTGTCGGGTAGCGGGTTGGCCGCCAGCAGTGCGTAGGCCTGTGGATCCTGCTTGGACTGCTGCGCGTAGGCCTGCTGCTTGGACTCAAAGTCAACGCGTTTCACGTTTGAGACCGCCAGCAGCTCGCGGCGAACCCGCGCCTCCTGGGCGGAGGTGGCGTCCGTCTTCATGTAGACGTCGACCTCGACCCGGTTGCGGACGCTGTTGGCGGCCGAGTTCGTGGCCTGGACGATCGGGATGAACACGCCGAGCACCAGCATCGTCACCAGCACGGTGGCCAGCGCCGCGAAGCTCGGTGCGGCGCTGCGGCGCATGGCGCGCAGCGACTCGCGCAGGAAGAAACCGAATCGCATCGGCGCTAGATCCCGGGCGGACGGGACTCGGGGGCACGCATGCGCTGGGCGAACTCGCGGGTGCTCTCGTCCCGCGTGTACAGGCCACCTGACTCGTCACGGACGATCCGCCCGCGGGAGAGTTCGATCACGCGACGGCGCATCTTGTCCACCATCGTCTGGTCGTGGGTAGCCACCAGCACGGTCGTCCCGGTGCGGTTGATCCGGTAGAGCAGCCGCATGATGTCGATGCTCGTCTCCGGGTCGAGGTTACCCGTCGGCTCGTCGGCCACCAGCAGCGGCGGGTGGTTCACGAACGCGCGCGCGATCGAGACGCGCTGCTGCTCGCCGCCCGAGAGCTGATCGGGGTAATTGTGCAGCTTCGTCGAGAGGCCGGTGAGGCGCAGGATGTCCGGCACCTTGGCGCGAATCTCCTTGCGCGTGCCGCCGGTCACCTGCAGCGCGTAGGCAACGTTCTCGTAGACGCTGCGGTTCGGCAGCAGCTTGAAGTCCTGGAACACGACGCCGATGTTGCGGCGATAGAACGGAACCCGCTTGCGCACGATCTCCGATAGTGGGCGGCCGGCGACCTTGATCGTTCCTTCGGTCGCCTCGAGCTCCTTGATCAGCAGCCGCATCAGGGTCGATTTGCCGGATCCACTCGATCCGACGAGGAACACGAACTGCCCCGGCTCGACGGCGAAGGTGGCCTGGTCGAGGCCGATGTCGCCGCTCGGGTAGCGCATCGTGACGCCGCGAAACTCGATCACCGAGGCGGCGGTGGCGGGTGGTCCCTGTGGTCTGACGGGGCGCGGAGCCGGGGTCTGGCCGCGGCGTTCAGCGGCCGTGGACGTCCCGCCGCGGCGGCTGCGGTGCTGAGAGTCTGAACGTGGCATGAGGTCCGGGCAGAGTACCGATCGAGCCCCGGCGAACACCACCGAGATGGCCTCCTGCAACGCGTTTTGCAGGCCATTTGGATAAGCGCACGCTAAAGACGGGGCGCCCAGGCCCTGTAGTTCCGGGCTTTCGCGTTGGTGTCGCTACCGTTGTCCGGGTGACGACGATCAGCACGAAAATCCTCCCCAACGGGCTACCGCTCCATCGCATCGCGATCGGCGGCACGCGCGCGGTCACGCTGCTCGTGGCCTTCGACGCCGGCGCCCGCACCGAGCGCCCCGACGAGAACGGCATGGCGCACTTCCTGGAGCACCTCGTGTTCAAGGGCGGCGAGAAGTACCGGACCTACCGCGATGTGAACGAGGCCGCCGAGCGGATCGGCGCCGTCCTGAACGCCTACACGAGCCACGACCTGGTCGCGTTCCACATCACCGCCCGGGCGACCGTGGCGCTGCAGGCCGCCGACCTGCTCACCGACTTCGTCGGCCGCCCCGGGGTCAACCAGGAGGAGATGGACCGCGAGCGCGGCGTCGTCGTCCAGGAGATCGCCCGCTCCCACGACCAGCCGTCGATGGTCGCCGAGCACCTGATCGACGAGGCCGTGTTCGGCGAGCACCCGCTCGGCCGGCCGGTGCTCGGGCCCGCCGAGCACCTCCAGAGCACCTTCACTCGCGACGGGATCTTCGCCTTCCGTCGCCGCCGCTGGGCGCCCGAGCGCGGCGCCGCATTCGCCGTCGGCAACCTGGAGTCGCTCCAGGACGGGGAGCTCGACGAGCTGTTCGGCCGCTTCCCCTCCGAGCCGGTCCCCGAGCCGTACGAGCCGGCGCCGAGCTTCACGCCGAAGCTGCTGGTGTCCGAGCGCGACTCCCAGCAGTCTCACCTGCGGATGTCCTACCGACCGAAGATCGACGTGAGCAAGCCGGAGGAGCGCGCGGCGCTGGCGATCTACTCGACGCTGCTCGGCGGCTCGATGGGCTCGCGCCTGTTCGACGAGATCCGCGAGCAGCGCGGCCTCGCCTACTCGGTGAGCGCGTTCCCCCACGCCTATGCCGACGTCCCGGTGCTGCAGCTGTCGGCCGGGCTTGACTCCAGCAAGTGCATCGAGGCGTACCGGCGGATGCGCGAGATCGTCACCGAGCTACGGATCGACGGCCCGACCGAGGCCGAGGTGGAGCGCGCCCGCGCGTACGCCGCCGGCGCGCGCACGATCGCCTTCGAGAACTCGGGGGCCGTGGCCCGCAACGCGGCCCAGCAGGCGATCGTGTACCGCGAAAGCGTCGATCCGGACCGCTCCCTGGAGCTGCTCGACGCGGTCACGAGCGCCGACGTGCACGCGGTCGCGCGTGGGGTCGACGACGAGCTGGCGATCGCCTGCGTCGGCCCGCACACCGCCGACGAGTTCGAATAGACGGCGCTGTCTGTCGGGACGATCCGCCATCCTTGGCGGCGGTGGTCAGCAGGTCCAGCCTCATTGTGCTGCTCGCGCTCGCGCTCACCGGCTGTGGCACCTCGCATGCCGTGGCGAGCCACCCGTCCCCCCCGCACCGGCGCCTGCCGGCCGGGCACTCCGCGATGCCGGTCCGCGCCGGCCAGCGGACCCGCCCGCCCCAGCCGGCCGGGGACATCGCGCTGACCGCGCTGCGGCGGGCGCTGAGGGCGGCGCTGAGCAAGGCCGGCCCGAACGCGGGCGTCGCCGTCTACGACCTGACGGCGCACCGAACGCTGTTCGACGCCCGCGGCGGGATCGCCCATCCGCCGGCCTCGGTGGAGAAGCTGTACACGACCGCCGCTGTCTTGCGGACCCTCGGGCCCGGGACGACGCTGCAGACGCAGGTGCTTGGCACCGGGCATCTCGGCCGACACGGCGTGTGGCACGGGAACCTGTACTTCAAGGGCGGCGGCGATCCGACGCTCGGCGACGGCGCCTTTAATCAGAGCTACGAGCTGGGGTTCGGCCCCACCGGGTCGCAGATGGCCGCGCAGATCGCCAGCCACGGCATCCGCCGAGTGACGGGCCGTCTGTTCGGCGACGAGTCGCTGTTTGACCGCAAGCGCGGCGGGCTGATGACCAACTATGCGCCGGACATCCCCGACTTCGGCGGCGAGCTGAGCGCGCTCACGTATGACCACGGATCGACGATCGGCACGCCGAACCAACCCGCCGCGTTCGCGGCTAGGCAGCTGGCCGCCGCGATGCGCACGGCCCACATCGCGGTGCGCGCGTCGAAGCGGACCGCCGTCACGCCTGTCGATGCGCAACCGCTGGCGACCGTCAGCTCGCCGCCGATGCAGGTCCTGCTCCGGCTGATGGACGTCCCCTCCGATGACTTCTTCGCCGAGCTGCTGACCATGCAGCTCGGGGTTCGCTTCGGCGACGGCGTCGGCTCGATCGCGGCCGGCGCGCAGGTGATCTTGGACACGATCGCCGCCGACTACGGGATCCACCCCAGGATCCTCGACGGTTCCGGCCTGTCGAGAAACGATCGCTCCTCCCCGGATCAGGTCGCGACGCTGCTCAGGGAGCTGTGGCGCACTCCCACCGGCGACATCGTGTACGCGTCGCTGCCGGTCGTCGGCCGCAGCGGCACCGTCCAGTCGATCGCGCTGAAGACCGCAGCGGTCGGTCGCTGCAGCGCCAAGACGGGCACGCTGACCGACGTCACGAACCTGGCCGGCTACTGCCACAGCCGGGGCGAGCACGCGCTCGCCTTTGCGGTGTTCATCGACGGCCCACCCAATTACATCGCGCTCGCGCTCGAGGGGCAGGTGGTCGCCGCCATCGCCCGGTATTAGAGTCCTGAGGTCCGTGGACCTGAACGGGGAGATCAACCGCCGCGAGCTGCGCCGGTACATCGCCCGCATTAGCGACCGCTGGCCGCTCGATGTTGCGCGACTTGGGGGGGCGCGCGTCGCCGACGAGCGGGGCGCTTTACCGCAGCGCGAGCGCGGACCCGAGTTCGTCGTCGTGCTCGTCTCCAGCGTGTACGCCGGGATGCCGTGGCTGGAGCGGGTCTATCAGGCGGGCTCGCTGTGGGATGCGATGGAGATGGGCGACCGCGCCGAAGTCCACTGCTACACGCCGGCCGAGTACGAGCGTCGCCTGACCGCGCTGCCGAAGGTCCAGGATGCCGCCGCGGGCCTCGATCTGCTGGCGCAGGACGACGAGCTGTGAGTCCTACGAGATCGCGACCATCCGCTCGATCGGCAACCGAGCCCGCGCGGCCACTGCGGCATCCACGCGAACCTCGTACCGCTCGTGCAGGAGGGCATCGCGCAGCTTCGGCAGCGTGATCATCTTCATGAACCGGCACGAGGCGGCCTCGTTGGCGGCGATGAACTCTGTGTCGGGGTCTGACTTGCGCAGCGGATAGAGCATCCCTGTCTCGGTGGCGACGATCGCCGTCCCGACCCCGCCATCCGGGCGGTGTGCCCGCCGCTCCGCCGCGTAGCCGAGCATTCCACCGGTCGAGAGCATGTGCACGCCCTCTGAGCTGACGTCGCCCGCGGCGACGTACTCCATGACGCTCGTCGAGCACCCGCACTCGGGGTGGATCAGGAAGTCGGCGCCCGGGTGGGCGGCGCGCACGGCGCTGATGTCGTCGGGCCGGATCCCGGCGTGCACGTGGCACTCGCCGTCCCACACGTGCATCGGTCGCCCGAGCGTCTTCTCGACGTACGCCCCGAGGAACATGTCCGGGCCGAACAGGATCTCGACGTCGTCCCCGTGCTCCTGCACGATGTGCTCCACCACTCCGACGGCGTTCGCCGACGTGCAGCAGTAGTCGGTCTCGGCCTTCACCTCGGCGGTCGTGTTCACGTACATGACGACGATCGCACTGGGATGTCGGGCTTTCCACTCGCGCAGCTGTTCAGCGGTGATCGAATCGGCCAGCGAGCAGCCGGCATCGGGATCGGGAATCAGGACGCGCTTGTCGGGACACAGCACCGAGGCCGTCTCGGCCATGAAGTGCACGCCGCAGAAGACGATCGTCCCGGCGTCGGCCTTCGCG
>DASZLC010000197.1:0-18955 GCA_035552615.1 Solirubrobacteraceae bacterium | reverse complement strand
GATACCGATCGTCGTGCTCGGCTTCTTCATGCTGAGCTCGTTCCTGATCGGGATCCCCACCGGGGTGAAGATCTTCAACTGGATCGCGACCTTATGGCGCGGATCGATCGTGGTGACGACATCGTTGTTATTCGCGGTCGGATTCATCGCGATCTTCGTGATCGGCGGCATCACGGGCATCTTCCTGGCCGTCTTCCCCGTCGACTGGCAGCTGAACGACACCTACTTCGTCGTCGCCCACTTCCACTACGTGCTGATGGGCGGTTCGGTGTTCACCGTGTTCTCCGGGATCTACTACTGGTTCCCGAAGATGACCGGCCGCCTGCTGTCTGAGCGGCTCGGCAAATGGTCGTTCTGGGTGATGTTCGTCGGCTTCAACGCCACCTTCTTCGTCCAGCACGCGCTCGGCCTGTCCGGGATGCCGCGGCGGATCTACACCTACCAGCCCGGCCTCGGGTGGTCGACCTACAACCTGATCTCGACGATCGGCTCCTACATCCTCGGCTTCGGCGTGCTGCTGACCGTGCTGAACGTGTATCGCAGCCTGACCAAGGGCAGGATCGCCGGCCCGGATCCGTGGAAGGGCAACACGCTGGAGTGGTTCACCACCTCGCCGCCGCCCGCCAACAACTTCGACACGATTCCGCGCGTGCGCTCGGTGGAGCCGATGCGCGACATCCGTCGCCAGATCGAGCACGACACCGATGTGATCCAAAAGACGGGCGGCAGCGAGCAGTTCGCTCGCGTGTAGCGCAGCGACGTGCCGATGGGCTCCTCCACCGCCATCGCCTCGGCATCGCCGGCGGTCTCTGGCACGCGCCAGGTCGTTTCGGACTACTTCGAGCTGACCAAGCCGAAGGTCCAGACGCTGCTGCTGTTCACGACCGTCACCTCGATGGAGATCGCCGGCGATCCATCGGTCGGCCGAATCGCGCTCACCTGCCTCGGCGGCTATCTGTCGGCCGGTGGGGCGGGCGCGGTCAACCATTTCTACGACCGCGACATCGACGCGCAGATGGCCCGGACCGCGGATCGCCCGATTCCCTCCGGCCGGGTGTCGCCGCGCGCCGCGCTGATCTACGGCATCGGGCTCGCCACCCTGTCGTTCGTGCTGATGAGCCTGACCCTGAACGTGCTCAGCGCCTCGCTGGCGCTGGCGGGGTTCGCCGGCTACGTCGGCGTCTACACGATCTGGCTCAAGCGTCGCACACCACAGAACATCGTGATCGGCGGCGCCGCCGGCGCGATCCCCCCACTGGTCGGCTGGGCGGCGGCGCGCGGATCGATCTCGTGGACAGCGGTCTACCTGTTCGCGATCGTCTTCTACTGGACCCCCCCGCACTTCTGGGCGCTGAGCCTGCTGATGAAGGACGAGTACGCCAAGGTCAACGTGCCGATGCTGCCGGTGGTGCGCGGCGAGCACGAGACACGACGGCAGATCGTGCTCTACTCGGCGCTCCTGTACGCGGTCTCGCAGCTCCCGTTCTGCGCCGGGGCGTTCGGCGTCGTGTACCTCGTCGCCTCGATGGCACTCGGCCTCGCCTTCGTCGGCGGCGCCGTGCTGCTGTACCGCCGGGCGGACCGCCGCACCGCGCTGCGCCTGTACCTCTTCTCACTCGCCTACCTGGCGCTGCTGTTCGGCGCGATGGTGGCCGACGTCAAGCTCTGACCGGTCCTGACAACGCTGATAACGACTAGGATTCGCGCCAATGGACAGAAAGCTCGCCCGTAAGAACCTCCGGACCGGCCTGATCGCCGGCGGAATCTGCTTCATGATGTTTGGCCTGACCTTTGTGGCGGCCGCGATCTACATCCACTCGTGAGCGAGGTCGA
Source organism: Solirubrobacteraceae bacterium (assembly GCA_035552615.1). Classification (GTDB taxonomy): domain Bacteria; phylum Actinomycetota; class Thermoleophilia; order Solirubrobacterales; family Solirubrobacteraceae; genus Palsa-465. Next base: position 17,122 of record DASZLC010000197.1, on the reverse strand, counting down.
CCCGCAGACCCCGCCCGTCGGCGAGGAGATCCACCTCCCCGGCCCGACGCTGATCCCGATCATGACGGCGGTCGGGATCACGTGCATCGTGATCGGTACGACGATCAACTGGCTGATCTCGATCCTCGGCGTGATCATCTTCGTGATCACCGCCGGCATCTGGATCCGCGACGTCCGTCACGACATCGACGAGCTGCCGGAAGAGCACGCCCACCACTAGTGCGAGCGGCCGTAGGCCGCCCGATGCACTAGGATTGGCCGCCATGAGGACGCGCCAGAAGTACCGCATGCGGGCACCGTCGACCGGCCGTGAGCTGATCATCGAGGCCGAGCCCGGAGAGGAGTACGTGGACCGGGAGACCGGCGAGCCGCTGGAGGTCGTCGCCCGGTTGCTGCCCCTCGCTCCGACGCCGTCGGAACTCCCGTGGGCGGTCGAGAACCTGCGCTTCTGCACCTGGTGCGATCAGCTCGCCCAGAAGGATCTGAACGACTGCCCGGTGTGCGGCAGGCGGATGGATCCTCTCGGCGCCTGAGGCACTGCCGTGAGACGACGGATGCGCGTGCTTGTTGTGGCCGTGGTCGGCGTCGCTCTCGCCGCCGGGCTCACCGCGTGCGGCAGCACCGGATCCTCCACGAACACGACCGGGGCTCCGTCGTTCACGGTGCCGACCGGCACCACGGCCAGCGCCGTGCCCGCGACGGGCTCCTCGAAGAAGACCTCCACGACCAGCACCGGCTCCTCCACGTCGACGGGGGCCACCGGCGGCACGTCGACCGGCACCATTACCGGAACCTCCACCGGCACCGCGACAGGCACCTCCACCGCGACCGTGACACCGACCAGCACGTCGGGCGGCGCGGCGGCCGGGACGCCGACGACCACCGCGACGTCGACCACCGGCGGCAGCGGTGGCGCGGGGCTGGGCTCGCAGTTCTGCACCCAGAACCCCGGCGCCTGCTAGCTCACCAGCTCACCCGCCGAGCTCGACGACGCGAGCCGCGGTGGCCCGGTGGCGGCTCGTCTTGACCTGCACCTTCGGCGGAACCGGAGTGGTGATCTCGGTGGCCGAGTACTGCGGCGAGACCCCGGTGTAGTCGCAGCCGAACGCGGACGTCGCCGACAGTGTGAACATCGCCTGCTCGGTGGCCGCGGCAACCCCGCAGGAGGCCGAGCGATCCTGCCGGTAGGCGTAGTCGGCCGTGGTCAGGCCGATCGACAGGATCGGCGCCCAGGTCGGGACGCTGAGCGCCACGGCCTCGCCCTTCAGGATCGGCAGCGGCGTCGACAGCGGGAACTGGGTCACGGTGCCGAGATATGGCTGCACGTGGGTGACCGGGCCGACCGCGACGAGCTGCCACTGGAATTTCTTGTGCGGCGGCACCGGCTTCAGGATCGCCACCGCCACCTGCGTCGTGCCCCCGTACGCGTGGTCGAGGTTCGAAACCTCGGCGTGGGCCGTCGTCAGGCTGGTCGACAGGCGCGACAGCCCCACCGTGAAGGCGACGATCTCGCCGTTGGCCTTGGCGATCGTCGGATAGTCGACGGAGTCCCGGATCGTCTGCAGAGCCGTCGAACGGGTGAGGACGATCGTGCAGTTGGTCGGCGTCACGCTCGACGGGCACGAGGGCGCGACGAGTGGAGCGGACGTGGACTGGCCGAGCTCGACCGTCTGTGCGGAGGCGGCCGCAGGAGCCAGGGCCGCGATACAGGCCAACGCCGCAGCGACCATCAGAGAACGTTTCATGTGGAAATTGAACACCCCGGTACGGCGGCAGTTGCGGAAGCAACGCCGCGAGCGGACATCTACCCCAGGTTTCTTGCGTCGGGCCGAGATCGCCCGCGCGCGATGAGACCTTAGAGCTTGCTGACGTTGACGGCCTTCGGTCCCTTCGGACCGGCCTCCTCCTCGTAGGAGACCTTCGAGCCCTCAGGCAGGGACCGGTAGCCATCACCGGTGATCCCGGTGAAGTGAACGAACAGGTCACGCCCGCCGTCGTCGGGCGTGATGAAGCCGAACCCCTTCTCGTCGCTGAACCATTTCACGGTTCCGGTAGCCACTCCGCTTCGATCCTTCCCATCTCGTAACCGCATCGGGCGCCGAAGCCCCGACAGAACGCGCAAAACGTATCAGGGCGCCCACCGTGGCGCTCAGCGTCCACTGAAGCGGGCCTTGCCCGGGCCCTCGGCCAGAAACGAGCGGACCGCGCCCTGGAGGTCCTCGGTGGCGAACAGGCCCCCGGCGATCTCGGGGGTGCGCGCGTTGGCCAGCGCGACGCCACCTTCGCGGTAGGAGCGAACGATCGCCTTCGTCGCGGCGTGGGCCAGCGTCGGCCCCGCGGCCAACTCGGCGGCGAACGAGCGCGCCGCCGCGTCGAACCCGTCGTCGGGCAGCACGCGGTTGACGACGTTCCAGCGCTCCAGCGCCGCCGCCGGATACGGCACGCCGGTCATCACGAACTCCAGGGCGCGCCCGCTGCCCGCCCGCTCGGCCAGGCGCTGCGTGCCGCCCATCGCCGGCGTCAGGCCGACCACCTTCTCGACGAGGCCGAAGCTGGCCGACTCGGCGGCCAGGATCAGGTCGCACGCCAGCGCCACCTCAAAGGCCCAGGTCAGGCACAGGGCGTGGGCGGCGAACACCGTCGGGCACGGCAGCGCATCGATCCGCTCGCCATACGCCATCAGCTCCACCCACAGCCGCGTGGCCGACTCCGCCCCCTCCTGCGCGGCGAACAGCGACACGTCGACCCCAGCGGAGACAACGCGCCCCTCGGCGCGGAACAGCACCGCCCGCGGCGGTTCGGCCTCCAGCCGGTCGAGCGCGTCGCGGAGCGCCACGGCCAGCTCGGCGTCCCACAGGTTGACCGGCGGCGAGTCGAACGTCGCGACGGCGAGGTCGCGATCGTGCTCCACCCGTACGGGTGCCGTCATGCGCGCAGCTGCTCGGCGGTGGCGGCGATCTCGTCGAGGTCGCCGGGCGCCGGGGTCCACGGCAACTTCAACGGATCGCCGGCATAGCGCGGGATCACGTGCAGGTGGAAGTGGAAGACGGTCTGCCAGGCGCGCGCGCCGCACGAGTTGATCAGGTTCACGCCCTCGGCGCCGAGACGCTCGGTCACCAGGCGAGCCATCCGCTGCGACGCCAGGGCGACCGCGGCGAGATCGACGGGGTCGATCTCGAGCAGGTTCCTGGCGTGACGGCGCGGGACGACGAGCAGGTGCCCACGCGTTCCGGGGTTGATGTCCATGAACGCGACCGTGAGCTCGTCCTCGGCGACGATCTGCGCGGGCAGCTCGCGGGCGATGATCTTGCAGAAGATGCAGTTCTCCTCGCTCACGGCGGGGAGCCTATCGATCCGAGCAGCTCCCTGGCGCGCGCGATCGCCTCCTCCTCGGAGCCGATCTCACCGGCGAAGGTCTCCTGCTCCAGCTCTCGCAGCAGCTCGCCCAACCGCGGCCCGGGGCGGATGCCGATCGCCCGGGCCAGCCGGTCGCCGCGCACCGGCGGCTGCGGCGGGGCGGCGCGCCAGCTGAGCGCCTCGCCGACGAGCTGGTGCGCCAGCTGGAGATGTTTCGCGATCGCCTGATCGGACCCCCGGCCGCGCGTCGCCAGCCGATCGGCCACGCTGAGCAGCGTGACGTCGACCTCCACGGGCTCGCACGCGCGCATGTAGCGGTAGACGGCGCGCCGGTCGAGCGGCACCTGATTGACGAGGAAGCCGAGCACCAGATGCCGGCGCGTCAGGGCAGCGACGTGGTCGGCGAGTCGCTCGCTGGCCCGCAGACGGCCGAGCACGGCCCGCGCCAGGTCGGCGCCGGCGCGATCGTGACCGAGGAAGGTGACCCGGCCCTCGGCGTTCACGGCGCGAGTCTGGGGCTTGGCGGCGTCGTGCAGCAGCGCCCCGAAGCGCAGCGCCTGCCCGCGCGTCAGCCCATCGGCCAGCGGCTCGGCCAGCAGCTCCTGGAGCGCCTCGGCGTGATCGGGGAACTGCGCGCCCGGATCGCGCGCCAGCATGATCGTCTCGCGCAGCACGAGCAGCGTGTGGTCGTGGACGTCGCGGTGGTGGTAGGCGCTCTGCTCCACGCCGTGGAGCGCTGCCAGCTCGGGCAGCACGACGGTGGTGGCGCCGGTCACGTCCATCAGCCGGAGCCCGTCGAGCGCGCGGTCGGCGCACACGATCCGCTTCAGCTCGGCGAAGATCCGCTCGCCCGCCACGCCGTCGAGCGCCGGGGCGGCGGCGCGCGCCGCGCCCACGGTCGCCAGCTCGGCGATGAAGCCAAGCTCGCACGCCAGGCGCGCGACGCGGAGCACGCGCAGCGGATCCTCCTGGAAGGCGCTGTCGGAAACCATCCGGATCCGGCCGGCGGCGAGGTCCTCCAGCCCACCGAACGGATCGATCGGCGCGCCACCGCCGAGCGGCTCGGCGATCGCGTTGATGGTGAGGTCGCGCCGGGCGAGATCGGCCTCGATCGTCTCCCCGATCAGCGTCATCACGTCGACCTGCCACCGCCGGTCGCGGTCGATCACTCGCCAGGCGCCGAAGCGGTCCGACAGCGCGAAGCAGTGGCCACCGGTGGCCCGCGCCAGCGCCCGCGCCGGCTCCTGAGCATCCCCGGCGACAACGACATCGAAGTCGGTGCACGAACGGCCGAGCACGCGGTCGCGGACGGCGCCACCGACCAGCCACCCGCCAGGGGCGATCGCGGCCAGCTCCGGCAGCGAGATCATGCGGGGCCCGTGGAACTCGCGTCAGCGAGCTCCACGCCATCGCGGTGGTATTCGCGGGGGACGCGTGCGGTGATCCCGCAGATGATCTCGTAGTTGATCGTGCCGATTCGCCGCGCCAGCTCCTCCGCCGTCTGCCGCTCGCCGCCGTCGCGGCCGATCAGCACGGCCGGCGTGCCCGGCTCGACGCGGGACTCGGGGCCGAGGTCGACCGTGATGTTGTCCATGCTGACGGTGCCGACGAGCGGATGGCGGTGCCCGCCGATGAGCACGTCGCAATTGTTCGTGAAGGCGCGGCGGACGCCGTCGCCGTAGCCGATCGGGAGCGTGGCCAGCCACGTCTCCTCGCCGGCGGTGAAACGCCGCCCGTACCCGGCGCTTTCGCCCGGCCGCGTCCACCTCACGGCGGCCACGTAGGAGTCGAGCGCCATGGCCGGCTCAAGTCCGTGGTCGGCCGGGTCGCGGTTGGCCGGATCGCCCCCGTAGATGGCGATCCCGCAGCGAACGAGGTCGTGGTGGCTCGCCGGTTCGCGCAACGTCGCGGCGCTGTTGGCGGCGTGCACGACGATCCCCGGGACGGCTTCGCGCAGCTCGGCGACAAACGCCGCGAACCGCGCGAGTTGCAGGGTCATGAACTCGCGGTCCTCCTCGTCGGCGGTGGCGAGGTGCGTCATCGCGCCGGCCACGGTCAGCCCCGCGCCGCCGGCCGCCGCTCGCTCGGCCAGCTCCCGCGCCCGCTCCGGCAGGCGCGTGCCGAGGCGGCCCATGCCGGTATCCAGCTTCACGTGCACCCGCGCCGGACCAAGGCTCGGTTCGCGGCCGATCGCGGCGCTGACGTCGGCCAGGAAGCGATCGTCCCAGGCGACGATGTCGGCCTGGGCCCGGAGCGCGACCTCCAGCTCGCTGGCGCTGAGCGCGCCCATCACCAGCAGGCGCCCGGAGATCCCGTCCCGGCGCAGCGCCGCGGCCTCCTCGGCGGTGGCGACCGCCAGCCAGCCCGCTCCGGCCGACTGCGCCGCGCGGGCCGCCATCGTCGCGCCGTGGCCATAGCCGTCGGCCTTCACCACAGCGCAAAACGCTGTGCGTGACGACAGCTCTGACCGCAGGCGGGTGACGTTGCGCTCGATCGCGGCGAGGTTGATCGTGGCGCGGGCGCGGAGCGGCATCGTCACCCCGTTGCCGCGGCGGCCGCGGGGAGCGCCTGGACGACGTCGCCGGCGATCACGCCCTCCGGACCAATACTTCGCGCGCACAGGCGGCCCGCCTCGGCGTGGACGAGCACCCCCGCGCAGACGGCGTGAAACGGGTCCATGCCCTTCGCCAGGTACGCGCCGATCACGCCGGAGAGAACGTCGCCGGTTCCCGCCGTGGCCAGCGCCGGGGCGCCGCCACGGGAGATCGCGACGCGGCCCGCGGGCTCGGCCACGAGCGTGTCGTCGCCCTTCAGCACGACGATCGCCCCGGCCGCGGCGGCGGCCTGGCGGACGCAGCGCAGCCGGTGGGCGGCGATCTCGTCGCTCTCGCGGCCGAGCAGCCGCCCCAGCTCGCCGGCGTGAGGCGTAAGCACGGTGACCTCGTCGCGCCTGGCCAGCGCGTCGAGCGCGCCGTTGTGGGCGAACAGAGCGTCGGCGTCGATCAGCAGCGGTGCGGCGACCTGCTGCGCCAACGCCCGCGCGAACTCCTGGGTGCCGTCGTGGCGGCCGAGCCCGGGCCCGAGCACGACCGCCTGGACCCGTTCCGCGCGGTCGGCCACGAGCTCGAGCGCGGACGCCGCGATCGACCCGCCGGCGTCGGCCACGGGCACGGTCATCACCTCGGTCAGCTTCACCTCGAAGATCGTGTTCAGCGAAGCGGGCACGCACGCGGTCACGTAGCCGGCACCGGCGCGCATCGCCGCCTCACCGGCCAGCGTCGGCGCGCCGGTCAGCCCGGTCGAGCCACCGCAGATCAGCACGCTGCCGGCGGCGAACTTCGTCGCGTCAGATCCTCGTCGGGGGATGCCGTCGCGCACCGCCGCGTCGATCAGCCCGATTTGCGGTGCACCGGGGCCGCCGTCGGGGATGCCGATGTCGATGACCCGGACCTCGCCGGCGGCCGCCTTGCCCGGCGCGATCCACAGCCCGGGCTTGGCCGCGTGGAACGTGACGGTGGCGTCAGCGCGGACCGCCTCGCCGGCGATCTCTCCGGTGGCGCCGTCGACCCCGCTGGGAATGTCACACGCGACCACGGTCACCCCCGCGCAGCCGTTGATGGCGGCGATCGCGCCCGCCGCCGGCTCGCGGGGCGCGCCGCTGAAGCCGGTGCCGAGGATCGCGTCGACGACGATGCCGGCTCCGTCGAGGCGGGAGGGGCTGAACGGTTCGGGCGCGTCTCCGGGCAGCCGGGCGCAGTTGGCGGCGGCGTCGCCGCTCAGCTCGTCGGGCGGCGCCAGCGTCAGCACCCGCACGTCGCGGCTCTGGTCGCGCAGCAGGCGCGCCGCCACGTACCCGTCGCCGCCGTTATTGCCCTTGCCGCAGACGACGGCGATCGGACCGGACGGCGCGAGCTCGGCCGTCACGCGGGCCAGCCCGGCGCCGGCGCGCTCCATCAGCTCCAGCCCGGGGATGCCGCGCTCGCCGATCGCCCACTCGTCGAGCGCGCGCTGCTCGCTGGGCGACGGCAGCGGCGTGAGCCACTCCGGCAGTCTCATACCGTGATTGCTATCGCACCGGCGTCGGTGCGCGTGTGCGTCAGAGAGACCTCGACCGTCACGCCGAGCTCCCGGGCGCGCTCCGCGACGCGACCGTGGAGGCGGATCTTCGGTGCACCCCCCTGAGCGCTCAGCACCTCGATGTCGTGCCAGTTCCACGAGCTCATCGTCAGCGCCTTGGACACCGCCTCCTTGGCGCAGAATCGCGCGGCCAGATGCTGCCCCGGCCGCGCCCGGCTGGCCGCGTAGGCGCGCTCGGCCTCCGTGAACAGCCGCTCGGCCAGGCGCGGCTGGCGCTCCAGCGCCTGCTCCAGACGTCCGATCTCCAACAGATCGAGACCGACCGTCATTCCACCGTCACGGTCTTGGCCAGGTTGCGCGGCTGGTCGACGTTCAGACCGCGCTGGCGGGCGATGTGGTAGGCGAGCAGCTGCAGTGGGATCACGGCCAGCAGCGGGGCGAGCATCCAATGCGTGCTCGGGACTCGGATCACCTCGTCGGCGTGCTCGGCGATCCGCGCGTCGCCCTCCGTCGCCACCGCGATCACGCGGGCGCCGCGAACGCGCACCTCCTGCATGTTCGAGATCAGCTTGTCGATGATCGGTGACTCGGTCGCCACCACGACCACCGGCGTGTTCTCGTTCAGCAGCGCGATCGGGCCGTGCTTCATCTCCCCCGCGGGGTAGGCGTCGGTGGCGATGTAGGAGATCTCCTTCAGCTTCAGCGCGCCCTCCAGCGCCACCGGCAGCCCGACGTGACGCCCCAGGTACATGAAGAACTCGGCGCCGGCCACGCTCTCGGCGATCGCCTCGATCCCGGCGATGTCGTGGTCGAGCAGCTCGGAGATCATGTGCGGCAGGCGCTTCAGGTCGGAGATCGGCGGCTTCAGCTGCGTGCGGTCCATCGTGCCGCGGACCTCGGCCAGCCGCAGCGCGATCAGGTACATGGCCGTGATCTGGGCGACGTAGGTCTTCGTTGCGGCCACCCCGATCTCCAAGCCGGCGCGCGTGTACAGGACGCCGTCGGCGTCGCGGGTGGCCTGCGAGCCCATCACGTTCGTCAGCGCCAGGACCGCGGCGCCGCGCTCGCGAGCGGTGCGCATGGCCACGAGCGTGTCGAGCGTCTCCCCGGATTGCGTGATCCCGATCACGAGGTCCTCAGGCCCGACGACGGGGTCGCGGTAGCGGTACTCGGAGGCGACGTCCACCTCGACGGGCACGCGCGCCCAGTGCTCGATCGCGTAGCGGCCGATCAGCCCGGCGTGGTACGCCGTGCCGCAGCCCACGATCACGATCCGCTGGATGCGCCGGAGCAGGTCGTCGTCGATCGGGGTGATCGGGCGATGGCCGGGTGGGGTCAGATCCCCCAGGTCGATCCCCCAGCCGCGCGCCGCGCGCTCGCCGATCGTCTCGGCCACCGCATCGGCCTGCTCGTTGATCTCCTTCAACATGAACGTCTCGTAACCCTGCTTCTCGGCGGTGTCGGCGTCCCAGTCGATCTCCACGATCTCGTGCTCCACCGGCTCGCCCTCGGGGGTCAGGAACCGCACGTCGTCAGGGGTCAGCACGACCAGCTCGTCGTCGCCCATGTACTGGACCTGCCGCGTCTCGCTGAGGAACGCGGGGATCGCCGAGCCGATGAACTGCTCGCCGTCGCCACGGCCGACGATCAGCGGGCACTCGCGGCGCGCGCCGACCAGCACCCCGGGCTCCTGGGCGATCACCGCCACGAACGCGTAGTGGCCGCGGAGCTGCCCGTAGGCGATCCGGACGGCCTCGACGAGATCGCCGGCGTAATGGTGGGCGACGAGGTGGGCGATCACCTCGGCATCGGTCTCCGACGTGAACACTGCTCCCTGCTCGACGAGCTGCACTTTCAGCGCGATGTAGTTCTCCACGATCCCGTTCACGACGATGTGGACGCGGTCGGTGGTGTCGAAGTGCGGGTGGGCGTTCTCCTCGGTCACGCGCCCGTGGGTGGCCCAGCGCGTGTGGCCGATACCGGTGCCTGGCTCATCGACCTCGGCGACAGCCACGTGGCCGCCGTTCAGGCGCGCGCCGGCGAGCTGCTGGGCGTCCATCACCGCACGCAGCGCGCTGAGGTTGCCCACGGCGCGGACGGCGTCGATCCGGTCGCCCATCACGACGGAGATCCCGGCGCTGTCGTAACCGCGGTACTCCAGCTTCTCCAGTCCGGCCAGCAGCAACGGGCGGGCTTTCCGGGGTCCGACGTAGCCGACGATCCCACACATAGGCGTGGAGCTCCTGGTCGATCGATGTTGGTGACTGAACCGGTGGTCGAGCGCGCGTGCGCGGCTCGCGTCCACTCGTGACCTTCGGGTGAACGAAACCCTCATGTTAGAGGCGATCCGGACGGCACCGGTCGTACAGTGGGCCGATGGCCACCTGGGACGACGTCGTGCGGATCGGCTCTGAGCTCCCCGGGAAGCCATCGAGGACGCCTGGCGAATCCGCGCGGAATTCTGACCTGGGCGGCTGACGTCAAGATTCTCAGAGTTTCCCGCCCAGGTTGGGACTACGGGGCGGCCAAGACGGTCTCCACCGCCGTCCGGAGCCGCTCGCACACGGCATCCGTCTCCTCCTGGCTCGGCGCCTCCACCATGACCCGAATCAGCGGCTCGGTTCCGGACGGGCGGACGAGCACCCGCCCGCGGTCGGCCAGCGCGGCGCCCTCGCGCTCGATCGCACCGATCACGTCGTCGTGGCCCATCGCGACCGCCAGCGCGGCGCGGTCCGCCGCGCGGATGTTCACGAGACGCTGGGGAAGCTTGTGCATCGCGTCGCGAGCACTGAGGTCGCGCTCGCCGAGTGCCTCCAGGGTCAGCAGCGCGCTGGCGATACCGTCGCCGGAGGGCCCGAATCCGAGGTCGATGATGTGTCCCGACTGCTCGCCCCCGAGCGCCCAGCCGCGCTTGCGGAGCTCGTCGAGCACGTAGCGGTCGCCGACGGCGGTCGTGGCCACCTCGACCCCCGCGCCGTGCATCGCGGTGTGGAAGCCATAGTTCGTCATCACCGTGATCGCCACTCCTCCGCCCGTGAGGCGACCGGTGCCGCGCAGGTGGATCGCCGCCAGCGCCACGAGCTCATCCCCGTCGACCATCGCCCCCTCACGGTCGACCGCGAGCACCCGATCACCGTCGCCGTCGAAGGCGAACCCGACGTCGTGGCGCCCCTCCAGCATCCGCGCGGTGATCGTCTCCAGGTGCGTCGAGCCGCACCCGTCGTTGATGTTGCGACCATCGGGCTCGTCGGCCAGCACGTCGACCTCGGCCCCGAGCCGGCGGAAGATCTCCGGCGCGGCGCGGCAGGTGGCGCCGTTGGCGCAGTCGAGCAGCACCCGCCGGCCGGTGAGGTCGAGGTCGGCGAACCGGGTGTGCAGCTCGCGCAGGTAATCCTCCAGCGCGCCGTGCAGGCGGCGAACGTGACCGATGTTGGCCGGCGGCGCCATCGGTCGCTCCATCTCATCCTCGATCGCGTGCTCGTCGTCGTCGTCGAGCTTGAAGCCGTCGGCGGCGAACAGCTTGATCCCGTTGTCCTCGTAGGGATTGTGCGAGGCCGAGATCACCGCCGCCAGCGCCAGGCCGTGACGACGCACCAGCAGCGGCGCCGCCGGGGTCGGCAGCACGCCGCCGAGCAACGCGTCGCCGCCCGCCGCGGTCACCCCGGCGGCGATGGCCGACTCCAGCATCTCGCCCGACTCTCGGGTGTCGCGGATGATCAGGACTTGTGCCCGCCCATCGCCGCCCGGGATCCGCGAGACGGCGGCCCGCGCCAACGCGACCGCCAGCTCGACGGTCAGGAAATGACCCGCGCGACCACGCACACCATCGGTGCCGAACAGCTGGCGCGCCATCGTATAACGGCGCGCTAGCGCTTCGAGAACTGCGGGCGCTTACGGGCCTTCTTCAGGCCGGCCTTCTTCCGTTCCTTCACACGCGGGTCGCGCGTCAGGAAGCCGCGGCGCTTGAGCTCACCGCGGAGGTTCGGGTCGGCCTCCAGCAGGGCCCGCGAGATTCCGTGCCGGAGCGCTCCGGCCTGGGCAGCGACGCCTCCGCCATGCATCCGCGCGATCACGTCCATCCGCGCCTCGTAGCCGACGGTCTCCAGCGGGTGGCGGATCGTGCGGCGCAGAGTCTCGCGCGGGAAGAAGTCCTCCAGCGACTTGCCGTTGATCGTGTAGCTGCCGGTGCCGGGCTTCAGGATCACACGCGCCACGGCCGTCTTGCGCTTGCCGGTGGCGGTGTAGCGCGCGCCGGCGGCGAGGTCGATCGCGGCGTCGGCGATCGGCTGGGCGTGATCCTCGGGCTCCTCGTCGCGGGCGGCAGCCGCCTCGGCCTCGGCCTCGGCCGCGGCCTGGGCCTCGGCATCGAGGAACTGATCAGCATCGGTGACGATGTCAGGGATCAGGTCGGCCCCGGGAATCTCGGGCTTCAGCCGCGGGGTCCGCTCCTCGCCTTCGTCATCGAGGTACTCGACGTCCGTGCCCTCCGCAGCGGGAGCTGCGGCGACGGGCTCGGGCTCGGCGGGCGCCTCGGCGACGGGCTCCGGCTGAGGCTCGGCGGGCGCCTCGGCGACCGGCTCAGACTCGGCAGGCTCCTCGGCGACGGGCTCTGGCTCGACGGCCGGCTCCGGCTCGGCAGGCTCCTCGGCCACGGGCTCCTCGGCCACGGGCTCCTCGGCCACGGCCTCCTCGGAGACCGCCTCTTCAACGGGTGGCTCGGGCGTCTCGGCAGTCGGCTCCGCCGACTCGACCGGCTCCACCGGCTCCACCGGCTCCTCGCGATTTTCGTCCTGCGGATGCTCCACGTCGCTCACTTCGAGATCTCCATCGGTTGCGGCTGCTGGGCGGCGTGCGGGTGCTCGGGACCGGCGTAGATCTTCAGCTTCGTCAGCTGCTTGCGCGCGAGGCGGTTACGGGGCAGCATGCCCTTCACAGCCAGGCGGAGGACTTCTTCCGGCCGGCGCTCCAGCATCTCGTTCAGCGAGCGCGATTTCAGCCCGCCCGGATATCCCGAGTGGCGGTAGTACATCTTGTCGGCGCGCTTGTTACCGGTCACGGCGATCTTCTCGGCGTTGATCACGACGACGAAGTCGCCGGTGTCGACGTGCGGCGTGTAGGTCGGCTTGCGTTTGCCGCGCAGGACGTCGGCGATCTGAGTGGCCAGACGGCCCAGGGTTCGGCCCGAGGCGTCGACGATCACCCAGTTGCGCTCTCGGTCGGCAGATGTTGATACGTAGGTCTTCATGGCACGCGTACGGCCGCGCGTTGCTGGCGCGGCCGACGGGCAATGATAGGGGATCGCGTGCGCGGCGCACTGTCGAGCTTCGCCGCACCCCGTGGTCCCGTCGGCGCCCGGTCGTACATTGGGGCAATGACGCTGACGATCAGCCTCCGTCGCCTCGGTTACCGCGTCGCTCACCGCGGCCTGCGCGTGTACTGGCTGGTCGCCCGGCCGCAGCTGAGCGGCGTGAAATGCGCCCTGCTCGACGGCGACTCGGTGCTGTTGGTCAGGCACACGTACGGTCCGGCGTGCTGGGACCTGCCGGGCGGAAAGATCCGACGCGGCGAGCCGCCGGGAACGGCCGCCCGCCGCGAGATCCGAGAAGAACTGGGGATCGGCGTCACCGCTTGGACGGAGATCGGCGAGATCCAGGCGCGGACCCACCACCGCCGCGATACCGTGCACTGCTTCCAGGCACGCGTCGGTACGCCGCCGCTGACGCTCGACTTCGGCGAGCTCGAAGCCGCCCGGTGGTTCGACGCCGGGCGGATCCCGCCCGATCGGGGCGAGCTCGTCGACCGGATCATCGCCCTCAGCGATCTCGAGCGCGCAACCTAGAGTTCGTTCGCGGCGACGGCCCAGTCGGTCGCGGCCACGCCGAGGCGGGCCAGCAGCGCGTGCAGCGCGCCGCGCTCGTCGTCGTCGAGGCCGGCGAGGACCTCCTCCTCCACCGCCCCCAGTGCCTCGTCAACCTCCCCGAGGGCGGCCTCGCCGCCAACCGAGAGCGCCACGATCCCGCGGCGGCGGTCGAGGCGATCCCGGCGCCGGACGATCAGCTCGGCCTCCTCGAGCGAGTTCAGCAGGCAGACGGTGCTGCTGGCGTCCATGCACAGCTGCTCGGCCAGCATCTGCTGGGCGGTCGGCCCGTGCTCGCGGAGATAGCTGAGGGCCACCAGATGGCGCTGGCGCAGCCCGAGCGGCGCGAGCGCCTGCTCGAAGCGCTGGCGGACCACCCGCGCCACGCGGGCGATCAACACCGTCGATTGGGCAGGGACGACCGGCGTAGCGGGTATTGCACGTGCGGCGAGCTCCTGAGAGGCTGTCATCTCCGGGGTATTTTAAGCTCCAGATATAATTGTGACATCAACGATGGTTAGAGAATTCACAAGTAATTTCCCATGAGCGGCGCGCGCGTGGTCGTCTCGCATGTGTCGCGCGCATACGGCACGGCCGTGGTCATCGATGACGTCAATTTCGTCGTCGAGCCCGGCGAGTTGGTGGCCCTGACCGGCCCGTCCGGGTCGGGCAAGACCACCCTGCTGCAGATGCTGGGGAGCCTCGACCGCCCGACGTCCGGCTCGATCAAGGTCGACGACGTCTCGGTGGAGCTGCTGAAGAACCCGGCCCAGTACCGACGCTCGGTCGTCGGCTTCGTCTTCCAGGCGCATCATCTTCTGCCCGATCTCAGCGCCAGGCACAACGTCGAGCTGCCGATGCTGGCCGCACACGTCTCCCGCCGCGAGCGTGACGTCCAGGCCCGCGAGCTGCTCGCCGAGGTCGGACTCGGCGACCGCGCCGACGCCCGCCCGGCCGACCTGTCGGGCGGCGAGCGCCAGCGCGTGGCGATCGCCCGCGCGCTGGCCGGGCGCCCGAAGTTGATCCTGGCCGACGAGCCCACCGGCTCGCTGGACTCCGTCGCCTCGATGAAGATCTGGGAGCTGCTGGTGGCCACGCGCGACCGGCACGGCACGACCGTGGTCGTCGCCTCGCACGACGCGACGCTCGTCGAGCACGCCGACCGAGCGATCCGCCTTGTCGACGGGCGCATCGTCGAACCGGGCGAGCCGCAACCAGCGACGGAACGGGTCGCATGAGCCTGCTGCTGCCGACGCTTATCAGCATGCGTCGGCGGCCCGGCCGGACGCTGCTCACGGCGCTCGGCACGGCGCTCGGAATCGCGACGATCGTCGCGCTGCTGGCGGTGTCCGGAGGCGCCCAGCGCAGCGCCAGCCAGCTCGTCGACCTCGGCGCGTCCGATCTCGGGCTGTTCCAGAAGGACGCGGCCGATCCGACCACGTCGATCCTCTCCACCGGGTTGATCAAGCAATTCGATGCCACGCCGGGCATTGCCGGTGCCACGCCGTTGATGCTGCTCGTCCAGGACGTCCCGCGCTCCCCGGCCACGATCGTGTTCGGCGCCCCCAGCAGCAGCTTCCTCACCGACCGCCTGGTGTTCAGCGCCGGCCGCATGTACGGGTCGGGCCCCGCTGCCCGTAACCAGATCGCGATCGGCAACGTGCTCGCCCAGCAGCTGCACCTCGGCGTCGGCGGCTCGCTCGTGGTCGCCCACCGCACGCTGCGCGTCGTGGGGATCTACCACATCGGTGTCGCCTACCAGGACGACGGAGCGTTCATCCCGATGTCCACCGCGCAGGCGATCACGGCGCGTCCCGGCGAGACGACGACGATCGCCGTGAAGCTCGACCCTGGCACCAAGCCCGCCGCCGAGCACACGCTCCTGACGAAGCGGTTCCCGGGCGTCGCGGTGATCGCTGATGGCGAGGAGGCGAGCCGCGCCGGCGTCAACGGGCTGCTCGTCTCCAAGGCCGCGCTGGTAATCGCCGTGCTGGCGCTGGTGATCGGAGGCATCGGGGTGTTCAACACGATGCTGATGGCGGTGATCGAGCGCCGCTCCGAGTTCGCGCTGCTCTCCGCGCTCGGCTGGAGCAACTTTCAGGTCGCCGGCCGCGTGCTCGTCGAGGGGGTGGTCACGACGGTGATTGGCGCCGGCGTTGGGTTGCTGCTCGGCGTGTTCGGCGCACACCTGCTCGTCAACGTGCTCGGCGCGCAGATGTTCGTCACGCCGCAGGTCACGGCGTGGGCCCTCGGCCGGGCACTGCTCGTCGGCGTGCTGATCGGCGTCCTCGGTGGCCTGTACCCCTCCTGGCGAGCGGCGCACGTCTCGCCCGCGCACGTTTTGGCGCAGAATTGACGAACCCGGGAGATTGCGAGGAGTCAGTCATGAGACACGCCACGTCGCACCCCATCCCCCGCCTGCTGGCCCTCGCGCTGACGGCGACCGTGGTCGCGGCATGCGGAAGCAGCAACTCGAGCTCAAGCCGGGCGAACGCGTCGACCGGCCCCGCGGCCGGGACGACGAGCACCGCGCAGCCGACGACCGTGAAGGCGACGCACACTGCGACGCACCACGCGGCCAGCGCCAAGCAGGGGTCGACGAAGAAGACGAGCTCGTCGTCCGCCAGCTCCAGCTCGTCGGGTCACACGACCAAGAGCACGGCGTCGAACACGAAGCCCAGCACGACATCCTCGACGAGCTCGAAGTCGAAGTCGTCCTCCTCGAGCACGAAGAAGTCGTCCTCCGGCCAGAAGTCGTCCAAGAAGAGCTCCACTGGGTCCTCGCACCACGGCTCGAAATCGAGCCCGTCCACACCGGCCGCGCCGTCGTGCACGAAGCCCTCGGCGCTGCCGGGCCCGGTCGTCACCGGCTCTTCGGGCACGATGACGGCCACCCTCCACGGCGAGAACAACGACCCGGTCGTGAACAAGAACTGGACCTACCAGGTCGAGGCGGTCAACTCCAGCGGCTGCGCCGAGACCGGAAGCGTGCTCACTCAGTTCACCTATCAGGGGGTGGTCGAGGGCCAGGAGTCGCCCCCGACGCACCCGCTCGCGGGCGGCGTCCTCACCGACCAGATCACGTTCCCACCGGAGGCGATCGCCCACGGCATCGCGCTGCAGGTGGTCGTGACCACGCCCGACGGCAAGGTCACGCTGAACTGGCCGGTCACGGCGAAGCTGTGATCCCGGGAGATCGGCGCTTGACCCCAAGGGAATCGCCCCCTGGGCGATTCCCCTATTCCCATTCGATCGTTCCCGGCGGCTTGCTCGTGATGTCGAGCACCACCCGGCCGACCGGCCGGATCTCGTTGATCATCCGGCTGGCGATCTGCTCCAGCAGGTCGTAGGGCAAGCGCGCCCAATCGGCCGTCATCGCATCGTCGCTGGTGACGGCGCGAATCACGATCACGTTGCCGTATGTGCGCACGTCGCCCTGCACGCCGACCGTGCGGATGTCCGGGAGCACGCAGAACGACTGCCACAGGTCGCGGTACAGGCCGGCGTGGCGGATCTCGTCCTGCAGGATCGCGTCGGCCTCGCGGAGGATCTCCAGCCGCTCTTTGGTGGCCTCCCCGCCGACGATCCGGATGGCCAGCCCGGGGCCGGGGAACGGCTGGCGCCAGACGAGCCGCTCGGGCAGCCCGAGCTCGGCGCCGACGGCGCGGACCTCGTCCTTGAACAGCGCCCGCAGCGGCTCGACAAGCTCCATCTCCATGTCGTCGGGCAGGCCGCCGACGTTGTGGTGCGACTTGATGTTGGCCGCGCCGCCGGTGCCCCCGCCCGACTCGACCACGTCCGGGTACAAGGTGCCCTGGACCAGGAACTCGA
>DASZLC010000196.1:0-1630 GCA_035552615.1 Solirubrobacteraceae bacterium | reverse complement strand
TGCGGCGAGCGTCAGGAAGTCCAGGTTCCACCAGAAGCTGCGCTGTTCATTGAAATAGGCCGCCGAATGCGGCTCGCCGGTCGGATCCATGGTCAACGCGCATCAAAGCACCCCGGCCGGGGTTCATCGCAGATCACGTTGGGATCTGAGACGCCCGCGACGGATGCCCGGCCGCCCGTGTCGACCTTCGGAGCGCGCGTTTGGCGATCGGCATCTGCGACGAGAAATCGCTTCGCGCGTTGGAGCGGACACGGAGTCGCGCTCGGGATGCTGGCGCCGGAACCGAGCAGCAGTGGCGGCCACAATCATCGCCTGCCGGCGTGAGTCACGACGCGCTGCTGGATCAACGCCTACTGCAGCAGAGGAACGTCCCCTCCGCCGCTGACCGCTTCAGCGGCAGTGCAGAAGGCTGATGCCGTCGACCAGGACCGCTGCTCAGTGTGGAGAGCTGGTGGGCGTTCGGGCCGTGCGACTTTTGACCCGGCGCTCTGGGTGATCGTTGCGGGAGTCGCCCCGCCCGAGGTCGATGGCGTCGCGGGGTCGGGCGAGTGTGGCGAGCTGTTCGGCGAAGGTGTCGATTGCCGCACGGGCTTCGCCGGAGTTGCGGTCGACGAGCCAGCCGAGCGCGAGCCCGTCGAGGAAGGAGACGACGATCCTGCTCGCGACGGCGAGCGACGGCGTCCAGTGGACGTCGGCGGCGTCGCCGGCCGCCTGGAGGTATTGGCGGGCGGTCTCGGCGTAGCGCTGGTATTGCCAGTGTGCGAGGTCCTCGAGGCCGGGGTTGCGCAGCGCGTATTGGGTGAGCTCGTACAGGACGTGCTGCTCGCTTATCGTCGCTTCGGAGACGGCCCACATGCTGCGGAAGCTGTTTCGGAGCGATTCCTTGAGGTCGTGTCCGGGCGTGATCGCGTTTGTGGCCGCGTTGAGCATGCGGTCGACGATCGCCGGGGTCAGCTCTCGCAGCAGCTCTTCTTTTGACCTGAAGGCGTAGTGGAAGGTCGCCAGTGGTGCGCCTGCCTCGGCGGCGATCGCGCGGGTGGTCGCGGCGGCGACGCCGTCGCGGGCCATCACGCGGAATGCCGCTTCGATCAGCTGTTGCCGTCTGTCTGCCGCGGTGGTGCGGGCCATAGCGCTCCCTTGGTTACTTGGTTCTCGGTCGCAGTGTAGCGGGCAGTTGGGCGCATGACTGGGACGCTTGACTTGGACAGTTGACCATGTAATACTCGCGCCGCGAAACCAGAGGTCAATCCGTCGCGGAGCTCAATCCCGGGGCGGCGAGTGGAGGAGAGTGGCTATGGCAGGTTCAGCCCCGGCTCGATCGGCGTCAGGCGCGCTGTTCGGCGAGCTCACGACGCCCAGGATTGTGTTCCTGGTCGTCGCGGCGGCGGCGCCGATGGCGGCGATGGTGGGCACGGTTCCGCTCGCGTTCGCGATCGGCGATGGGGCCGCGACTCCGGCGATCTTCGTGTTCGCGGGTCTTGTTCTGCTCTGCTTCTCGGTCGGCTACGCCGCGATGAGCCGGCGGGTGGTCAACACGGGCGCGTTCTACACCTACATCGCCCGCGGCCTCGGGAAGCCGCCGGCGGTCGGCGGGGCGCTGGTCGCGGTGATCGCGTACAACGCGATGGCG
>DASZLC010000195.1:0-29200 GCA_035552615.1 Solirubrobacteraceae bacterium | reverse complement strand
CCCCGACCGCGTCGCCGGGAATGATTTCGAGCTCGATGAATTGTGCGAGCGCCCGATTGCGGCCGAGCTTGCGGGTCAGCTTCACCCCTTCGAGCATCCGGCGCGCGTCCCTGTCCTGCGCCAGGAAGTTGCAGTCGATCTCAGGCTGCTCGCGCGGGTCGCGGCTACGTAGGGTGAGGGTTCCGCGGGAGTCGGGCTTGACGACGGCGACGCTCAGCGCGATCGCCCCGCCGGTCGGGCTGTACTCGGGCGGCATCAGGTGCGTCACCGCGATATGCATGTCCAACTGATCGTCGCGGGCTTCGCTGGACTGCCTCCACAGAAAGGCGCCGACCGCCGGCCTCATGTCGAGCGCATCTGTCTTCAGGGCGTATGCGTTGTAATAGAACGGCTGGTCTTGAAGGTGCTGCCCGACCGGCAGATCGGCCACGACCCTGATCCCGAGTTCCCCGAGATCAGCCGCCGGGCCGACGCCAGACCGCAGCAGGACCGCCGGGCTCCCGTACGTGCCGCCGGCGAGGATCACCTCACCAGCGGGAATCTCAGCGCCGCTTGCCGTTACAACGCCGACTGCCCGATGCCCGTCGAACAGAACCCGATCGATCAGCACATCGCCTGAGATCTTGAGGTTGGGGCGGTTGCGAACCACCTCGGTGAGATAGACCAAACCGGTGTTCTGGCGCACGCCGTCGACGACGTTGACCGGGAGGCCACCGACGCCACCCGGATTCGGACCGTTGAAATCCTCGACCAGGGGGAAACCCTCTGCCACCGCAGCATCGACGAAGCCACGCAACGACGACGTCAGCTCGTCGTACGTGCGGGTTCTGATCGGGAACGGCCCCGTCCGTCCGCGGTAGCCGTCCTCGCCATCGGGGGTGTTCTCCATCTCCTTGTATGTCGCGAAGACCTGTTCGATCGTCCAGTCGTCAAGGCCGTGTCGCTGCCAGTCAGTGATGTCGCTAGGCCGCGCGCGCATGGCGACGGTGGCGTTGTGGGCCGAGCAGCCGCCGAGCGCCCTGCAGCGGGCGGCATCGATCTGCGGGGAGGCGGGCCCACCGCGGGCGGTGTAACCCCACTCGTGCTCGGGGTTGGCCGGCGCGCGCGCGGGGTCGAGCAGGTCGTCTGGATAGCCGTCGACGCCGTAGGCCGTGCCCGCCTCGAGGAGCAGCACAGAGCGAGTTGGATCCTGGCTGAGGCGGCTAGCGAGGACGGCGCCCGCCGAGCCTCCTCCAACGATGACTACGTCAGCGCGACCGGCGCGACCGTTGCCGATATCGGACATGAACTTCGTTCTCCTCGGGTCGAGAGCTCGTGGCCGGATCGTCGCCAGCGCGCCGGTGACGCGTCATCGCCAGATCCCGGTGATTCAGCTGCGGCGGGGAGAACTAGAACGTGCGTTCCGCGAGCTGCGCCCGTGACTTCACGCCGAGCTTGCGGAACGCTTTGCGCAGGTGGTATTCGACCGTGCTGGCGCTGATGAACAGCTGAGCGGCGACTTCTCGATTTGTGTGTCCGCTCGCGGCGAGTCGGGCGATCTGGGTCTCCCGTGGTGTGAGTTGGTCGAGCGTGTCCACGGTCCGTTTGCGGGCACGCTCGCCGGTTGCCAGCAGCTCGCGTTCGGCGCGGCGCGCGAACGCCTCGGCGCCCAAGCTGGTGAACGCCTCAAGCGCGGTACGCAAATGCTCTCGGGCGTCGAGGCGGCGGCGTTCGCGGCGCAGCCACTCCCCGTAGAGAAGGTGAGTCCGGGCGAGCTCGAGTCGCGCACGGGTACCGGAGAGGTGAGCGATCGACTGGCGGTACAGAGTCTCGGCGACCTCGCCATCGCTCAGCAGCGCGCGCACACGCGTTTCAATTCCGCTCGCCCAGCCGGAGCTGATCACGAGGGTTCGCCTCGAGAGCCAGTCCAGGGCGAACTCGAGCAGCGCTCGGTCAGCCGTCTTGGATGCGGCCTCGGCCAGCTCGGGCACCAGATACGTTCCATATCCGATCGGGTCGGGCTGGAACGCCTCCCAGGCGGCATCGCGGGCGGCGTCATGTCGGCCGAGGCCGTTGTAGAGCACGGATCTCGCGTAATTGTTGGACGTCCATCGTCGTGTCGCCGCCTGCTCCGAGGTGGCTTCGATCAGCTCAGACGCTTGTGCCTCGTTGCCGCGCCAGGCGGCGAGAATCATCGGGGCGTTCACGAGCGCTGGACTTCCGGTCGCCTCAGCGATCGAGCGCGCCTCGTCGATCGTCAATGCGGCCGCGGTCAACTCGCCGGCGAGCATCTGGCTCCTCGCGAGGAAGCTGAGCGCGAACTGCAGCTGCACGAGTGCGCCCGTGTCACGGGCGACCTGCACGTCGCGAGCGGCGAGGACGTGCACAGCCTCGTCGTCCCACATCTCAAGCGCGACGACGTTGCCGTCTCTACCGCTGGAGGGCGAGAGCCGCCGACCGACATCCTCGTTGGAGACATCGATCGCGAGCAGAAGCTCAAGAGCCCGAGCGAGCGTCGGCGCCGCGGTCGCGTAACCGTCGGTCAAGCGGGCCGCGAACGCCTTGAGCAGCACGTCGACCGTCCGTGGTGGGGCGGTGGGAGATGGCGCCGCCTGCGCGGCAGCGGCGACTGCGGGCGCGCCACCGACGACCTCAACGTCGCTGGACATGGCGCCCGCGAGCGCTTCCAGGTATGTCTCGCGGGCTAGATCGGGGTCGAGTGGCTCAAGGCGTTTCGCCGCGCTGAGGAATAGGCGGCCGGCGTCGGCCCCCCGCCACTGCTCCAGCGCGATCTGGGCTCGCAAGAGGTCGACCCGGGCGCTCGCGAGTTCGTCGAGCACTCCGACCTCGACGTCGACCAATAGCCCGAGCGCAGCCTCTAGATCACCGGCATCGCGCTTCGCGCCGGCGGCCGCGAGCAGGCGCTGCGCGCGGTGCGTGGGCTCGGGTGTGAGCGCGGCGGCACGCTCGAGGAAGGCAGCGACAGCCGCCAATCCGCCGCGGGCCTGTGCCCGTCCAGCGGAACGCTCGAGCTCGGCGGCGACGTCCTCGGTGGGCGTTGATGCGGCCTGCGCGCGGTGCCAGGCGCGCCGATCTGGGTCGAGGACCGGATCAGTCGCCTCGGCGAGCGCGCGGTGGACGGCGCGTCGCTCATTCAGCCCGGCTGCGCGATAGACGGCCGAGCGAACCAGTGGATGACGGAAAACCACTCGGGCACCAAGCTCCAACAATCCTTCCGCTTCGACGGTTTCGGCGACCGACTCCGGGATTCCAAGCTGCTGCGCCGCCCGCCAAACGAGTGCCGGGTCGCCGACCGGATCGGCTGCGGCAAGGAGCAGAAAGCGCCGTGCGTCACCTGGAAGACCGGCTAGGCGCCGCGTGAAGCTCTCCTCGATGCTGGCGGACAGGGGCACCGCCGCCGGCAGACCAAACCCGCCCGCGAGCTGAGTCGGCGTCAGCCCGCGCGGCAGCTCTAACAGGGCGAGCGGGTTCCCGCGCGTCTCGGCAACGATCAGCTCCAGCACGTGCTCATCCAGCCGGGCCGGTAAGGCGGACTCCAGCAACGTCCGTGCATCGCGGCGCCCGAGGGACAAGACGTGAAGCTCCGGCAGCCCAGTGAGCAGGTCAAATGGCTCCCGTACGGCGAACACGAGCGCGATCTTCTCCGCCAACAGGCGGCGCGCGACGAATGCGAGCGCCCGCGCCGACCCATGGTCCAGCCACTGCGCGTCGTCGACGGCAACCAGCAGCGGGCGCTCCTCGGCCGCTTCGGACAACAGGCCGAGGACCGCCAGCCCGACCAGGAAAGGATTCGGCGCCGCGTGGCTGGCCCCCGTTTTCAGTCCGAACGCGACGCCAAGCGCCTCATGCTGGGGTTCTGGGAGGCTGCCCCAGAAGTGGAGGAACGGGGAACACAGCTGCTGAACCGCTGCGAACGGGAGCTGCATCTCCGCCTCGATCCCGGATGTCCGGGCGATCCGAAACTCGCGCGCAGCCGCGACCGTGTATTCGAGCAGCGCGGTCTTGCCGACGCCCGCTTCGCCATCCGCCACCAATACGCCGCCGCGCCCACTGCGCACGCCGTCGAGGAGCCGGTCGAGCACCTCCCGTTCACGTTCGCGACCGAGCAACTGCCGTCCTGACAGGAGAACCGGGGGCGACATTCCGCCTAAGCATGACTGAGGACGATGCTCGGGTCACGGACTAAGGATTCAAGGACGCGAACGCCCGGCAGCGGCGCCACGATGTCATGGCCGTGGAGACAAATGCCAAGGCCAGTGCTCGAACGAGGACAGCTGAGACGACGATCCCCGCGTCGTCTCTCGGCCCCGCGGTCAACGAGCAGGGCTACTACGTCGGGCGAGTCGAGGGGAACCTCTACTGGGTCACGGACGGGACCTACCAATCCGCGTTCCTGACCACATCCGACGGCGTCGTGCTGTTCGACGCGCCGCCCTCCCTTGGTTACAACATCCAGCGGGCCGTGGATGAGATCGCCGCCGCCAACGGCATCAGCAACGAGGTGACGCATCTCATCTATTCCCACCACCACGCCGATCACGCCGGCGCGTCCTCGCTGTTCGGCCGGAACATCACTCGCATCGGGCACGAGGAGACGCGGAAGCTACTGCTCCGCGACGACGACCCCGCACGGCCCCCACCGGACGAGACGTTCCAGACCCATCGCGCCTTCGAGATCGGGGGGGAGCGCATCGAGCTGGCCTGGCACGGTTCCAATCACTCGCCAGACAACATCTTCATCCATCTGCCCGACCACGACGCGCTGATGCTCGTCGACGTCGTGAACCCGGGCTGGGCGCCGGTCTGCCAGAGCCACCTCATCGAAAACGTGCCCGGCTACATCGAGGCCGCGGCTACCGCGCTTACGTATAAATGGACGCACTTCATCGGCGGCCACATGGGCCGGCTCGGGACCCGTGACGACGTCGCAACGCACCGGCAGTACATGGCCGACATCGCGGAGGGCTCACGCAAGGCGCTGGACAGCGTCGATCCTGCTCCGTATTTCGTCACGTACGGTGAGAGCACGTGGGCCGCGATGAGGGGCTATCTCGACGCGGTTACGGCCGCCGCCGCGGCGCCGGTCATCGAGAAGTACACCGGCGTTCTGGCGGGCGCCGACGTCTTCACGGCCAGCACGACATTCCACGTCATGCAGTCGGCCCGCCTCGACCTGGGCTACGGGTCGCAGGTTCACCCATGAGCGTGGAGCGGCTGGTCTTGCGGGATGTTCACCGCAATCGCCCCGCCGGCCAGTGTTCCCACAATCACCACATTCCGGCGTCGCCTACTCACTAGGCCGCGCGCCACGATCATCAGGTGCCCAGACCGCCGGGCTTCTACACGATCCGAATAAGCGGCCGGCTCGGAGCGACCGCCCTCTCCGCCTTCCCCACGATGGTATCCGAGACCAGGGGCACCGAGACCGTTCTCACCGGCGTGCTCCAAGACCCCTCGGCCGTCTACGGCGTCCTCGCCCAAATCGAAGCGCTCGGCCTCGAACTACTCGAACTCCGACAAACCATTCATGACCAACACTGACTCGCCGCCCTCCGGTAATCACCAGCATCCGGTGAGGACGGCTCACCTGGGTCGGCGCGATCGTGCAGCGGTGCATCACGGGTGCACCCGAGTCCTGCTGCTCCCAATCAACAACACGGTCAAGATCGCCTAGGAGGAACCCCATGGATGAAGTCAATATCACCCCCAGCGAAGACGGTCCGTACATCGTCTCCGGCCCGGTGGTGCTGACCGCCCCGGACGGGCGCGTGATCGAGCATCCCGACCCGATGGCGATGTGCCGCTGTGGACACTCTTCGAACAAGCCATTCTGCGACGGCACACACGCCACGATCGACTTCGACGGAACGCTCGCGAACTGATGGCGCCAGCGCAGGACGGGCCATATGGACGCCACGCCCGTGTCTTCATAATGCGGTTGTGAGCGGGTTGAGGTCATCGTCCCACTGCGTAATGCTTGATACGTGAGCGTCGAGGAGCCGTCCCAACCGGTGCAGGTGGACGCTTCCAAGGCGCGCCGTAGCCTGCGTAACGGGTTCATCACGTTGGTGCTGGCGGTGGCGTTGGTGGTTGGGCTGCTGTTGGCGGTGCCGGGGCTGAAGGGCGTCGCGACGACGGTGTCGAACATGAAGGCGCAGTGGGTTGTTGTCGCGGTGGTGCTGGAGGTGCTGTCGTGCGCGAGCTACGTGCTGGCGTTCTTGCAGGTGTTTGAGCGGGCGCCGTTGCGGCTCGGGGCGCGGGTGGCGTTGAGCGAAGAGGCGTTCGGGGCGGCGGTGGCGCTGGGAGGGGCGGGGAGCGTGGCGGTAGGGGCGTGGTTGATGGTCGAGCGGGGCGCGCCTGCGGCGCGGATCGCGGAGCGCTCGGTGGTGCTGTTCCTGTACACGAGCGCGATCAACGTGATCACGCTGATCCTGGCCGGCCTGGGTCTGTTTTTCGGGCTTCCTGGTCCTCGTAACCCGTTGTTGAGCGTTGTGCCGGCGGCGGTCGGTGCGGTTGTGCTGGTGGTGTTTCTGATGTTGCCGCGGTATGTGGACCGGATCGTTCAGCGGGTGCGGCCGGGGCGGCTGCACTCGGTTTTGATCCAGACGGCGGCGAGCGTGCGCGATACCCGGCGGCTGGTGTTTCATCCCGATTGGCGGATCGTTGGCGCGATCGGCTATCTGTGGCTTGATATCGCGGTGCTGTTCGCGTGCTTTGCGGCCGCGGGGCGCACGCCGCCGCTGGCACCGGTGGTGTTGGCGTACCAGATCGGCTACATGTCGAACTTCCTGCCGGTGCCGGGCGGGATCGGCGTGCTGGATGGCAGCATGATCGGGATGCTCGTGCTGTACGGCGCCGGCGGGACGGTGGCCACGGCGGCGACGCTGGCCTACCACGCGATTTCGCTGTGGGTCCCGGCCATCTGGGGCACGATCGCGTTCTTCCTGCTGCAGCGGAGCAAGAGTCAGCCGATCATGCTGCGCAACCCACCTGAGGAGCTGCGACCCGACGAAGTGCGGGTCGAGCGCCGCTGATCATTCGTCGCTCAGTTTCGCGCGGCTCCGACGCCTACAGGAGTGATGACCCTGTTCTCACGACAATGAGGAGCGAGATGTCCGATCACGCAGCCGAGGTTCTGATCACGAACGCACCGCCGGTCGTTTCACCGCAGGACTGGCAGACAGCCCTGGAGAAGCTGCTCGTGAAGGAGAAGGAGCTCACCCGCGCTCGCGACGCGCTGGCCGCGGCCCGGCGCCGGATGCCGAGGATGGCCGTCGAGCAGGACTACCGCTTCGACGGCCCGGACGGCCAGGCGAGCCTGCTGGACCTGTTCGAGGGGCGCCGGCAGCTGATCGTCTACCGCTTCTTCTTCGAGCCCGGCGTGGCCGGCTGGCCCGAGACGGGCTGTTTCGGTTGCTCGTTCGTCGCCGATCAGGTGGCTCACGTCGCGCACCTCAATGCCCGCGATACGACGCTCGCCTTCGTCTCGCGCGCCCCGCAGGCCGATATCGAGCGCTGGAAGTCGCGGATGGGCTGGGAGATCCCGTGGTACACGCTCACGGACAGCTTCGCCCTCGACTTCGGGGTCGAGGACTGGCATGGCACCAACGCGTTCTTCCGCGAGGGCGAGGAGGTCTTTCGCACCTACTTCGTCAACAACCGCGGTGACGAGGCGATGGGAAGCACGTGGAGCTACCTTGACATCACAGCGCTCGGGCGCCAGGAGGCGTGGGAGGACTCGCCACAGGGCTACCCGCAGACGCCGCCGTACGGATGGTGGAATCTGCACGACCAATACGACGGCGGGCAGTAACCGCAGTCGGCGTTCCCGCGGGAACGCCGAGCCGTGGCCCCGACGGTGTGAGACGCTACGCGTCGATGCCGCTGCACTCCTTCACGCTGATCCTCGACCAGGACGCCGAGCCGTTCCTGGACGAGCTGCACGACGCCGGCTGCCGGGACGCGATCTTCCGTGTTGAAGACGGCGTTCCGCTGGTCCATTTCTTCCGTGAGGCGCCGACGCTCCAGCGGGCGATGGCGACCGCGACGCGGGAGATCTGTTCGACCGAGCTCGATGTCGTGGGCCTCGCGAACGTGGCCAATCCGCGCAACGAGCGCGGCGGGCTGCGGTAGCCCAGGAATCTCACGCGAAGTTCTCAGGATTCGCCTAGCTGTCCGGCGCACACTGATCTACATGATCAAGTCAGCCGAGCAGGTCCGGGTCCTCGTCGTCGATGACGAGCCGAATATCGTCGACGTCATCTCGATGGCCCTGCGCCATCACGACTTCGCGGTGGAGACAGCCGCCACCGGTCACGACGCGCTGGAGTTGACCCGCCGCCATCCCGCGCACGTGATGGTGCTCGACGTGATGCTGCCCGACATGGAGGGCTTCGAGGTCGCGAACCGATTGAAGTCCGAGCACGCCGATATTCCGATCCTGTTCCTCAGCGCCCGTGACAGCACCGAGGATCGGGTGCACGGCCTGACCACCGGCGGCGATGACTACGTCACGAAGCCGTTCAGCCTGGAGGAGTTGATCGCGCGGCTGCGGAACATCCTGCGGCGGACCCGGACGCTCGACGAGTCGTCCAGCACGCTGCGGTTCGCCGGCCTGGAGCTGAACGAGGACACCTTCGAGGTGTCCCGGGACGGCCGCCCGATCGACCTGACGGTCACCGAGTTTCGGCTGCTGCGCTACCTGATGCTGAATCCGCGGCGCGTGCTCACGCGCGCTCAACTGCTCGACCATGTCTGGAGCTACGACTTCGGCGGCGACGCGCGCGTGCTGGAAACGTACATCAGCTACTTGCGCAAGAAGGTCGACGCCGACGAGCAGCCGCTTCTGCATACCGTCCGCGGAGTCGGCTACGCCCTGCGGCTCCCCCGGGGGTAGTCACCGTGTCGCTTCGGGCCCGGCTCCTGATCGGCCTGGTTGCGCTGGCGTCGATCGGGCTGAGCGCTGCGGCGCTGGTCACCTACGAGGAACAGCGGTCGTTCCTGATGACGAAGATCGACCAGCAGGTGGCCGAGGCGAAACTTCCGGTCTCTGTCGGTCTCGGGCTGGTCGCGCCGCGTTTGCCCCAGGGCACGACCGGGCGGGGCACGACGACGCAGCGCGGCCTGGCGTCGTCTCAGGACTCGGGCACCTACGGCATCCTGCTGGGCGCGGACGGCAAGGTGGTAAAGGCCCAGTCCTTTGCCTACGACGAACCGGCCACGGCGGTCCCGTCACTGCCGGCGCGGCTCCCGCTCACGCCGTCGGGCTCCTCCCACCCGCGCACGTTCACCGTTCACTCCGCGGGCGTGGCCTACCGGGCCGCTGCGTTCTCGGTCTCAGGAAGCCGAGTGCTCGTCATCGCCGTCCCGCTGACGGCCATCGATCAGACGCTGAACCGGCTGATCGTGGTCGAGGTGCTGGTCGGGGGTGGCGTCATCCTGGCGCTGATCCTGCTCGGGTGGGCGGTCATCCGGATCGGCTTGCGGCCGCTGGATCGGATCGGCCGGGTGGCCAGCGAGATCGCCCACGGCGAGCTCTCCAGCCGCGTGAGCCCGGCCAACCCCCGGACCGAGGTGGGGCGCCTCGGAGTATCGCTGAACGAGATGCTGGTCCAGATCGAGCAGGCGTTTGCCGACCGGCGCCAGAGCGAGGGGCGCCTGCGACGGTTCCTGGCCGACGCGTCGCACGAGCTGCGCACGCCGCTGGCATCGATCCGCGGTTACGCGGAGCTGTTCCGGCTCGGCGCGGCGAGCGATCAGGCCTCGCTGGAGCGTGCCATGGCGCGGATTGAGTCAGAGGCGGCGCGGATGGGAGGCATGGTCGAGGATCTCCTGATCTTGGCCCGACTCGACGAGTTGCCGGAGATCCAGTTCGTGCCGGTGGACCTCCGCGCCCTGGCCGACAACGTGGTGCACGACGCTCGCGCGGTCGCCCCGGCGCGGGCGGTCAGCCTGATCGCCGAGGAGCCGGTGACCGTTCTCGGAGACCCCGGCCAGCTCCGTCAGGTGCTGTCCAACCTGACGCGCAACGCCATCATCCACACCGAGGACGGGACCGCCATCGAGGTCAGCGTGTCGCGCTGCGGGAATTGCGCGGAGATGGTCGTCCGCGATCACGGCGCGGGTCTCCCTCCCGACGCCGAGGGCCATATCTTCGAGCGGTTCTGGCGCGCCCGCGCTGGGCGCAGCCGGGGGCCAGGCGGCGCCGGGCTCGGCTTGGCGATCGTCAAGGCGGTCGTACACGCCCACGATGGCGAGGTGTACGGCGAGAACGCTCGTGGCGGTGGCGCCGAGTTCCGGGTCACGATCCCGCTCGCGCCCGGCGCGCCGTCCGCCGGCGCGGTCGTTGACGGTGGCCGAGCCGCGCTGGTCATCGCCCGCCGCTGAGCACCGCAGCCAGGGAAGCGATCGCGGCCCGCGCGGATCCTCAGCGACGAACGCTCGTTCGCCGAGGCTTAGGGCGCGGACCGCGGGCCTCTCGCCGTGACACGGCGCATGCTCGCAGTCTCGCGCCAGCGGCTGGGCGTGTGCTGGGGAGAGACTGACAGTTCCGCGAGCGTCTCCGGAACCGTCACTCACCTCGCTCAGGGATGTCTCAGCCCGGCGCGCGGTCCCGTCTCAGCAGCCTCGTTGAGAGTTACTGCCGTGACCCGTCCACCGACATATCCGTGCGGTGGTCGGACCGTTATGACACTGACATCAACCCCCGGAGAGCGCACATGACGAAACCGCGATCGCGACCCTGGTACCTCTACCTGCTTGGCGTTGTCGCCGCAACCGTCGTCGCCCTCGCGGTGACGGAGATCGGTCCACCCGCGAGCTCAGCGCGCACCTCGACGCAGATCGTCACCGCGGAGAAGGGCGTGGTGCAATCGACCGTGTCTGGTACCGGCAACGTCGAGGCAGGCACCGACCTGGACGTGAACTTCCAGGCCAGCGGCACCCTGTCGCACGTGTACGTGAAGGCGGGGCAGCATGTAGACAAGGGGCAGCTGCTCGCGACGCTTGACCAGAGCGCGGCGACGCTCTCCCTCGACCAGGCCGACGAGAATCTGACGGCCGCCGAGGATCAATTGACCTCGGCGCAGGACAGCTCGACCACCACGACGACGAGCAGCAGCTCCGCCTCGGGTACCTCCACCACATCGGCCGGCAGCGTTGCGTCCGCGCAGGCCGCGGTCGACAGCGCGGAGGCGAGCGTGCAGAGCGCCAAGACGGCGCTGGCCGACACGAGCCTGTACGCGCCGACGAGCGGCACGATCGTGTCGATGGCCGGGCTCTCCAGCGGTGATTCGGTCTCCGCCGGCTCCACCTCCAGCGCCGGCTCGTCGGGCACCAGCAGCAGCTCGACGGCGAGTTCGGGCTCGGGCAGCGGATCGGCGACCGCGGGGAGCGTCGGCTCCTCCAGCTCCAGCGCCAGCACGGGTGCGAGCTCATCCTCGGGCTCGTCGGCCACGCCGTTCGCCGAGATCGTGAACTCCAAGACGATGACGATGACCGTCGCCTTCAGCGAGTCGGATATCAGCAAGATCAAGGTCGGTCAGACGGCGACGGTCACGCTCGATGCGCTCAGTGGCGTCGTGCTCGGCGCGCGCGTCACCGCCATCTCCCCGCTGAGCACGACCAGCAGCAGCGTCGTCTCCTATGACGCGACGCTGACGCTGGACCAGAGCGATGATCAGGTGAAGCCGGGCATGAGCGCGTCGGCATCGGTGATCGTCGGCCAGGCCTCAGGAGTCAACGTGCCCAACAGCGCGGTGAGTGGAACCGGCTCGCTGGCCACCGTCACACTCCTCAGCAACGGCAAGCAGACCGAGAAGCAGGTGGCGGTCGGGCTGCGGGGCGACTCCCGCACTGAGATCGTCAGCGGCCTCAACGCCGGCGATCAGGTGGTCATCACGACGACGCTGCCCGCACTCACGTCGACCACGTCGACCAGCTCCGGCGGCAGTGGCACGCTCGGCGGCACCGGCGCAACATTCCCCGGCGGTGGCGGAGGGTTCGGCGGCGGCGGACGCCCCGGTGGCTTGGGCGGCGGCGCGGCCGCGGGGGGCGGGGCGTGATGAGCGCACCCGTGATCGATGTGCACGAGGTCCGCAAGACCTACAGCATCGGCGACATCGCCGTCCACGCGCTGCGCGGCGTGAGCCTCACCGTGGAGCGCGGCGAGTTCGTCGCGATCATGGGCAGCTCGGGGAGTGGCAAGTCGACCCTGATGAACATCATCGGCTGCCTCGACAGCCCGACGGCCGGGGTCTACCGACTCGACGGCCTGGACGTTCGCGCCGTCGATGAGGACACGCTCTCCGACATCCGCGGCCGGTTCATCGGCTTCGTCTTTCAGAGCTTCAACCTGATCCCGCGAACACGGGCGCTGGCCAACGTCGAGCTCCCGATGGCGTATGCCGGCGTGCCGCGCGCGGCACGCCGGCAGCGAGCGTTGGCCGCGCTCGACGCGGTTGGCCTGGGCGACCGCGTCGATCACGTGCCCGCCGAACTGTCCGGCGGGCAGCAGCAGCGGGTGGCCATCGCTCGGGCGCTGGTCACGAACCCGTCGCTGGTCCTCGCCGACGAGCCGACGGGCAACCTCGACAGCGCCTCCACCGAGGAGGTGCTGGGGATCCTGGAAGGTCTCAGCCGCGAGGGACGGACGATCGTCCTGATCACCCACGAGGACGACGTCGCCGTTCATGCCCATCGCGTGATCCGGCTCCGGGACGGCGCGATCATCGGCGACGAACGCGTCGCCACCGCGGGGAGGCTCGCATGATCGAGACCCTACGCGTGGCCATCGGCGGTTTGGCCGCCAACAAGCTGCGAACCGCACTCACCATTGTCGGGCTGATGATCGGCGTCGGATCGGTGATCGTGCTGATCGCCGTCGGCACCGGCTCCTCCGCCGCCGTCCAGCAGCAGATCGACGCGCTCGGCAGCAACGTGCTCCTGATCCAGTCCGGTCCGTCGCTGGGCGGCCTGCGCAGCAGCGCCACCAGCAGCACCGCGCTCACGCAGGCCGACGCGACGGCATTGCAGAACCCGTACACGGCGCCGGACGTGCAAAGCGTCTCGCCCGTCGTCAACGCCAACAGCGTCACCCTGACCTACGACGGGACGACCTACTCACCGTCGACGTTCGCGGGCACGACACCGAGCTATAAGGGCGCCCGCGACGAAACGCTGGCCGAGGGGTCGTGGTTCACCAGCGCCGACGAGAGCGCCCACAGCCGCGTCCTCGTCGTCGGCCCGACGGTCGTGAGCTCGCTGTTCAACGGGCAGGACCCGGTCGGCGACACCGTCCAGGTGAACGGGACCGACTATCGGATCATCGGTGTCACCGCCTCCAAGGGTTCGAACGGAACCTCGAATCAGGACGATGTGGCATTCGCCCCGCTGACCGCGGTGCAGGACACGCTCACCGGCTACGGCAGCGTCAGCCAGATCGTCGTTCAGGCGAAGTCGCGCCAGCAGCTCAGCGCCGCCCAGACCGAGGTCACCGGGATCCTCAACCAGCTCGATCCACCGAGTCCGGGCTCCACGTCGAGCAACTTCTCGGTCATCAACCAGGGGTCGATCCTGCAGACCTCGGCCTCCAGCAGCGGTGTCTTCACCACGCTGCTGGGCGAGGTGGCGGCGATCTCACTGCTGGTCGGCGGGATCGGCGTGATGAACATCATGCTCGTCTCGGTCACCGAGCGCACGCGCGAGATCGGGATCCGCAAGGCGATCGGAGCGCGGCGACGAGACATCCTCGTCCAGTTCCTGGCCGAGGCCGTCCTCGTCTCGCTGCTGGGTGGGCTGGCCGGCGTCCTGGCCGGCGTGATCGGAAGCCAGTTCAGCATCGCCGGGGTCAGGCCGGTGCTCGCGCCGTACTCGATCGCGCTGGCCTTCGGCGCCGCCCTGCTGACCGGTCTGTTCTTCGGCACGTATCCGGCCGGCCGGGCCGCCGCCATGCGGCCGATCCAGGCTCTGCGATTCGAATGACACACACGAACAGGAGCGCTCCATGACCGCCATCACCTACGACGAGCACGGCCGCGGCTGGGAGGCGTCCGACGCGCCGAGCGTCATGCCGTCCGGGCGTCGACGCCGTCAATTCTTCAACCGCCGCAGCGCCGCGCTGGCCGTGGTGATCACGTGCGCCGCCGGCTTCTACGCCGGTGTCGACGTCGAGAAGGGCCAGATCTCGAGCACGGCGACGTCGAAGACGGCGGGCGCCACCGCCGCTCAAGGTGCCGGGGCGCGCCTGGGCGCTCGCTTCGCCGGCGGCAGCACGGGCGGGTCGTTCGGGACGGTCAGCAGCGTCAGCGGCACGACGATCTACCTCTCCGAAACCTCGGGCAACACCGTGAAGGTGTCGCTGTCGTCGGCCACCAAGATCTCCAAGAGCGAGAGCGTGTCGAAAACGGCCATTCGCCCCGGCGACTCGGTCGTCGTCCAGGGCGTGACGAACTCCGGCGGCTCGCTCACCGCCACCTCGGTGAGCGACTCGGGCAGCTCGACGGCCGGATCGGCGTCGAGTTCCTCCACCGGCGGCACCTGATCGCCGCGTCGGCGGCAGTCGCCACATCCACCACGAAAGGACAATCCCATGAAGCACACCATGTTCAGCCCACGACGAGCGTCGCTCGCGCTGGCCGTCGTCATGTCCAGCGCCGCGATCGCCGCCTGCGGCAGCTCCGCCAGCACCTCCTCCAGCGCCTCAACCACGGCGTCCAAGTCGGCCTCGACGTCGGCCAAGACGAGCTCCAGCACGAGTCGGTCGACGCTCGTCGCCTGCCTGAAGGCGCACGGGGTGACGCCGCCCGCGAACGCGGGCAGCGGAGGCGGATTCGGTTCGGGCACCCACACCGGGCCGCCGCCAGGGGCGGGCGCCGGGAGTTCGACGCAGGCCGCGGCGTTCAAGGCGTGCGGAGCAACGGGTCACCGCCCGCAAAGCTCGGCCGGATAGCGACTCCGAGCGATCGCCGCCGCGCCAACGCGTCGGCGATCGTTCGGCCGGCGACGATCAGCCAGGCCGCGAGCAGGGCGACCCACAGGATCGGAGCGGCCGTCTTCACAGCGACGCTGCCGGTCCGCACGGCGAGCGCGCTGGTGCCGGTCACGAGCGTCCCGAGCGGGAAGGTGAAGCTCCACCATGACGGGGTGAACGCCAGGTGCTCGCGAATTGTGCGCACCGTGATCACCGTGACCAATGTAAGCCAGAGGATCGCGAAGCCCCACACGGGCACGCCATAGAGCAGCGCGAAGATGCGAAGGCCGGTGGCGTCGGGCCGGGTCAGCGCGGTCGGGGCGACCCGAGCCATCAGCCCCGCGGCGGTGACCGACTGTCCAAGCGGGCCGAGCAGGATCCACAGCGTCGGGCGCAGCGGGGCGGCCGGAAGCTTGTAGTGCGTCAGCCGCGCCCACAGCATCGAGGCCACCATCAGAGAGGCGATCGCCGCCAAGCCGAACAGCGCGAGGCAGACGAGCAGCAGCGTGAGCCGCGGCTGGCCAGCCGGGGCGTGGGGCACGAGCAGGGCGCCGGTCGCAGCCGACACCATCGGCGGAACGACGGGCATCAGCCACGTGGCCGAGCCGTCCTGCGGAGCCAGCTCGTGGCGGGTGAACATCAGGTACGGCACGGCGAGGGCGCTGGCCAGGCCACCCAACGTCCCGAGCGTCCACAACGTCCAGTCGATCGCCAGCGCGGCGTTCAGGCCGATGAGGTCGCGACCGACGAGCAGGGCGCCGGCGCCGACCGTCAGCAGCGCCATCGCGGGGGCGCCGTAGAAGGGCGCCTCCGCCGCATCGTCGGCCCATCCGCGCGCCACGCGGCGGTAGCGCAGCGCGTGAAGCAGCCACGCGCTTGAGAGCACTGTCAGCCACACCGCGGCGGCGATCCACACGACGAGGGCGCCGCGCCGGAGTGCCGTGCTTGCCATGGGGAGCGTCACGGCGGCATTGGCGACAATGCCGGTGCCCATCACTGAGGTGAACCACTTCGGCGTGATCCGTCGCACAATCTGTTCGGGTTCGTTTCTCATGGTGTGATCGTCCGCCCGTGGGGCGGCTCGCGCCAGTCGTCTTGCGCGCCTAACATTCCACTTCGGAATGTCCCTCGGCGACCCGCTGCCCGGCCGAGACCTGGCCGTGTTCGTCACGGCGGTGGAAACGGGCACCGTGCAAGGGGCGGCCGACGCCCTGGCCCTCACCCAATCGGCGGCGACGAAGCGCCTGCAGGCGCTGGAGCGACGAGTCGGTCGCACCCTGCTGGAGCGCGGGTCCCACGGCGTGCGCCCGACCGCCGCCGGCGGGGTGCTGTACCCCCTGGCGCGGGAGGCCCTGGCGCTGCTGGAGCGGGCCGAGGCCGCGGTGAGATCACCGGACGACGCGCCGCTGCTGCGGATCCAGGCCAGCCGAACGATCGGTGAGACGCTGCTGCCCGAGTGGCTCGGCGCGTTCCGCGCGATCTCGCCGCGCTGCCGGGTCTCCGCCGTGATCACGAACTCCGACGGGGTGGTGCACGCCGTCCGCGACGGGACGGCGGAGATCGGCTTCGTCGAAGGGCCCGGCGGGAGCATGCACGGCCTGCGGGAGCTCGTCGTCGCTCACGACGAGGTTCGCGCTGTGGTGGCGCGCGATCATCCGTGGGCGCGGCGTCGTGCCGTCGGGGTGGCGGCCCTGACCCGCGAGCCGTTCCTGGCCCGCGAGGCGGGCTCGGGCACGCGCGCCGTATCGACCGAGGCGCTCGCCGCGGTCGGCGTCGAGCTGCGGCCCGCGCTCGAGGTCTCCAGCGCGGAGGGGCTCAAGCGCGCCGTTCTGTCCGGAGGGTTCACGCTGCTGTCCGAGCGCGTCGTGGCGGCGGAGGTCGTCGCGGGCACGCTGGTGGCGTTGCCGGTCTCGGGGGTGGAGCTGCGTCGCGCGCTGCGAGCGGTGCGCCGCTCCCGCCCGGCGCTGCCGGAACCGGCCCGGGCGTTCTGGCGCTGGCTGGAGCACACAATCGCGCCGGGAGCATGATCCGCGCCACGGCCCCGGGCGCCGTCACGACCGCGATGCGCCGCGCCGCGCGGTTCGACCGGACGATGGTCGCGTTCGACGGCGGGCTGATCGCGGCGATCCCGGTGGTGGCGGTGCTCGGGGGAGGCATCGCCGGCGGCGATCCGGTCGCCGGGGTGACGATGGGGGCCGGCGCGATGCTGATCGGCATCGCCTGGCGCACGCGGGGTGGGCGGCCGCCGCTCGCGCTGATGGCGATCGATGCCGTGGTGATGGCGCTGTCGACGTTCCTCGGCTGCCTCACCGGAGCGACGACGTGGCTGCACCTGATCGTGCTCGCCGTCTGGTCGCTGTTCGGCGGCCTGCTGATCGCGCTGGGGCCGGGCGGGGGCGTGCTCGGCACGCAGGCGGTGCTGGCGGCGCTCGTGTTCGGTCGCTTCAGCGAGCCGGCGGGTGCGGCGCTGGGGATCGCCGGCCTCGTCCTGGCCGGAGGGCTCGCGCAGGTGATCTTCGTCGCCCTGTTCCGCTGGCCCTCGTCGCTACGCCGTCAGCGCGTGGCCACGGCCACGGCGTACCGCGCGCTGGCGGAGCTGGCCGCCACGGCAGCCACGGCGTCGACGCTACCGGCGGCCTCGGCGCTCGACGAGGCACAGGCGACGCTCACCGCTCCGGCGCTGCTTGG
Source organism: Solirubrobacteraceae bacterium (assembly GCA_035552615.1). GTDB lineage: Bacteria > Actinomycetota > Thermoleophilia > Solirubrobacterales > Solirubrobacteraceae > Palsa-465. The sequence goes on along the minus strand of DASZLC010000195.1, from coordinate 11,544 downwards.
CGACCCGGCGCTGCTGACGCTGCGCAGCCTCGTGAACGAAGGGCAGCGGATTCGCGTGCAGATCGCGGCGATCCAGTCGCTGCTGCACCAGCACGGCGGGGCAGAGGCGATCGAGCCGATTCTCGGCTCGGCGGCCGCCGAGTTGCAGCTTGATGCAGCGGCGATCGAAGGGGACCGCGGCGCCCTCGAACGGCTGCGAGATCGATCTGACCCGCCCCGCTCGCCGCGTCCGGCGAGAGGCGCCACCGCCGCCGAGACCATCGCGCCGGCGGTGGCGCGGCGGCTGGCCGGTCTGGCCGGGCAACTGCGCGCCGTGGCGACCCTGGCGCCGGCGGCGGGCGAGGGGGGCGGGCTCCGCCTCAGGCGCCCGGTCCGGCACGCCAGCCGGTTCGCGATCCGCCGGCGCTCCTACGCGGTGGCGCTGCGGGCCAACGCCTCACTGAGCTCGCCGGCCGGCCGGCACGCCCTCCGGCTGGCGGTCGTGGTCGTGGTGGCGGAGCTGATCTCGCGCGCGGTGCCGCTCTCGCGCAGCTACTGGATGGTCGTCGCCGCGGCCACGACGCTGCGGCCGGAGTTCGGCGCCACGTTCACGCGCGGCACGGAGCGGGTGCTCGGGACGTGCCTCGGCGTGACGCTGGCCGGCGCGATCATCGTCGCCTTCCATCCCGCCGGGGGCGTCACGGTGGTGCTCGTCGGGCTGCTCGCCTGGGCCGCCTACTCCGTCTTCCCAGCGAGCTTCGCCGCCGGATTCGCGTTCATCACGGCACTCGTCGTGTTCCTCCTGAACACGATCAGCCCGGACTCGCTGGCCACCGCCGAGGCCCGCCTGGTCGACACGCTCGTCGGCGGCGCGATCGGGCTGATCGCCTACGCACTGTGGCCGACCTGGGGCCGCGGGTCGGCCAGCCAGTCGCTCGGTGACCTGGTGGTCGCGGGGCGCGCGTACTTCGACTGCGTGATTGGTCCGGTGGCCGACGGCGCGCCGCTGCCCGAGGAGCGAGCGCGCCCGCTCTCGCGCGCGGCGCGGCTGGCCCGAACGCGGGCCGAGGCGGCCATCGCCAACTCGCTGTCGGAGCCCCCTGGCCGGCGGATCGACGCCGACCAGAGCAGGGGGGCGCTTGGCGCGATGCGCCGGCTGGTCCAGGCCGTTCACGCCATCCGCCTCGATGCCGAGGACGCGCCGTCCCGTCCGCCCGTTCCGGGCTTGCGCCGGCTGGCCGGTGCGGTCGACGAGCTGCTGCGCGTCGTGGAGGAGACCGTCCGTGCGCCGGAGGCGGTCTCCGTCGCCCGGGTCCCCGACCTGCGCGCCGCCTACGACGAGTGGGAGCCGCTCGCCCCGGACGACGAGTACGGTCAGGCGCTGCTGGCGACACTCGACGAGATCGTCGACGCCGCCAACACGCTGGCCGCCGTCATCGGCCTGGAGGTCGGCTGAACACTTACGTTTATCCAGAATCCGGGCCGGGTATTTTGGACCAGGCAGATTGAGCGCGGGCGGGCCCGCAGGAGCATAGGGAGATGCAGATGATTCGGAGAGTCGTCGGGGGTGGGTGCGTAGCGGCACTGCTGGCCTGCGTGGCGCTTGTCGCGACGAGTGGCGTTGCCGTGGCGGCAGAGCGCGGCCTGCCGGTGGGTGTGCTGATCCCGAAGCACAACGAGACGCTGCCGCACCACGGCGGAACCGCCAGCAGCCTGAACTGGTCCGGCTATGCAGTGACGCCGACCGGCAACGGGATCACGGCGGTGAACTCGACCTTCGTCGTGCCGTCCGCCGGACTCCTCCCACCCGGGTTCGCCGCGACCTGGGCCGGCATCGGGGGCTACAACACCGGCGACCTGATCCAGGCGGGAACGGCCGAGGGCTCGCTGCCGAGCAATCCGCTGCTCGGACCGCAGTACTACGCGTGGTACGAGCTGCTGCCCGCCGGTGAGACGCAGCTCACGAACTGCAGCGGGGACGCGACGTGCAGCGTCACCCCGGGCGATCACGTCACCGTCACCATCGGTCACGTCTCCGGCAACACGTGGAACATCGCGATGGCCGACGCCGGTCACTGGACGTGGAGCAAGAACGTCACCTACGCCTCGTCGGGATCATCGGCTGAGTGGATCCTGGAGGCGCCGACAGTGGTGGCGCAAATGCTACTGGCGCCGGTCGGCACGGTCGCGTTCGGACCGACCTCGACGTTTACGGTCGGTGGCGCCACCCACACGATCGCGCAGGGCGACCCGACCCAGATCGCCCTCTCGCCCGGGGTGATCAACGAGGCGACCCCGTCGCCGCTGGCCGCCGACGGACAGTCCTTCAACGACTGCGCGTACGCGCAGACCTGCTCCGCCCCGTAACCGACCCGGAGCGGTGTAGGATGGGTGCCACGCCGGTCGTGCCGGCGTGGCACCAAGTGCAGCGAAGTCCGGTGTGATTCCGGCGCTGTCCCGCAACGGTGATGCCCCCAGACGGGGACGAGTCCGGTCGCCTACCTCGGTGCCGCGATACCTGTCCCTCGGATGAAGGGCGGTTCGTGCGCTCGTGGCGCAAGGGCTCCTTCGTCCTCCTGACTCGCATGGAGGATGATGATTTGAGAAGCGCCAGACGGTTGCGCGTGGCGTGGCGCTCCCTGTCGCCCGTCGAGCGGAGGCGGGCCGGTGGGATGCTGGCGACGATCGTTGTGTTGAACGTCGCCGGTTGGGGCGTGTTTGCGATCGCGATCCTGCCACGGCACTTCAGGTACAGCGGTCTCGGAATCGGGATGGGGGTGGCGTTCACGGCGTGGACGCTCGGCTGCCGCCACGCCTTCGATGCCGACCACATCGCGGCGATCGACAACACGACGCGCAAGCTGATGGCCGACGGCCAGCGGCCGCTCGGGACAGGCTTCTTCTTCGCGCTCGGGCACTCCAGCATCATGCTCGTCGTCGGCACGGGGATCACGATCGCCGCGAAGTCGGTGTTCCACGCCGTCGTGACGCCGAGCTCGGGGTTCGAGACGGCCGGCGGCGTCGCCGGGACGGCGATGTCGGCGACCTTCCTGTGGCTGATCGCGGGCTTGAACCTGGTCGTCTTTACGGGGATCTACCGCGTGTTCCGCGGCATGCGGCGAGGCGAGTTCAGCGAGGCCGAACTGGAGCGTCAGCTCGAGTCCCGTGGCCTGATGTACCGCTTCTTCGGGCGCTGGATGCGCTCCATCAACCACACCTGGCAGCTGTTCTTCGTCGGCTTCGTGTTCGGGATCGGGTTCGACACGGCCACCGAGGTGCTGCTGCTGGCGGGCACCGCGGCGGCCGCGACACAGGGCCTGCCGTGGTATGCGGTGCTGTCGCTGCCGCTCCTGTTCGCCGGCGGGATGACGCTGTTCGACAGCTTCGACGGGTTCTTCATGAACACCGCCTACGGGTGGGCGTTTGCCCGCCCCGTGCGCAAGGTCTATTACAACCTGACGATTACCGGCCTGTCGGTGGCGGTGGCGTTCCTGATCGGGGGAGTCGAGATCTGCGGACTGCTGTCGACCGAACTGCACTTGCATGGCTGGTTCGGCGACGCGATGGCGAACTTCGATCTGAACACGGCCGGGTTCATGGTCGCGGCGCTGTTCGTGGTGGTCTGGGCGATCGCCTTGGCGGTGTGGCGGTTCGGGAACGTCGAGGCGCGGTGGGAGGCGGCCGCGCCTCGCGAGCCGGCCGGGCCCTAGATCTGCTCTAGATCACGCCGAAGAGGACAAGCAGGCCGATCACGATCAGCACGCCGGCGGTGATCGAGTTGCCCCATCGCTCGAGCCACTCGCCCTTCAGCTGGTAGCCGCCGGCCGCCGCGATCAGCGTCAGCACGACGATCGTCCCGATCGTGGCGGCGGCGAACAGCACGATCGAGCTGATCGCCGTCGCGACCCCGGCCGCGGCGGCGGCCAGGAACACGGGCAGGATCGTCAGATCCGGCGAGGCGGCAGCGCCGAACGGGATCATCACCGCGCCGAGGCCGCGCAGGCCGCGCCGCTCCCCCAGCTCCTCATGGTTGTGGTCGTGGTGGTGGTGGCCGTGGTCGTGGTCGTGGTGGTGGTCATGGTCGTGGTGGTGCCCGCGCCCGATCAGCTCCAGCGCGACGAAGCCGACGCCGGTAGCCAGCAGCAGGCTGCCGATGATCGTGTCCTGGGCCGACTGGACGGCGGACCGGAACTGCAGGCCGACGGCGATGATCACCGCCCCGAGCACGATCGACAGCAGCACGTGGGCGACGCCGGCGAGGCCGGAGAGGCGGGCGATCTTCGACATCGGGTAGCGCCGGGTGCGGCCGAGTACGGCGAGCGGGACCCAGTGGTCGGGCAGGATCGCGTGCCCGAGCCCGACGCCGGCCGAGGCGGCGAGGATCGCGACGGTGGCGCTCACGCGCTCAGCGCCTCCGCGGCGGGGCGTGCGGCCAGGCCCAGCCGGAGGTGCTCGGTGTGCGAGATCGCTTCGGTGAGGAGCATCCGCACGTGGTCGTCGTGCAGCGCGTAGATCACCTGGCGCCCGGCGCGCTCGCCGACGACCAGCCCGAGGTGGCGCAGGACGCGGAGCTGCTGAGAGACGGCCGACTGCTCCATGTCGACGGCGCCGGCCAGCTCGCCGACCGAGCAGTCGCCGACGGCGAGCCGGCTGAGGATCCGCACGCGGCTGGGGGTGGCGAGCGCCTGCATCGTGTCGGCCACCGAGCGCGCCGTGTCGGCTGAGAGGTATTCGAGATCCGCGTCGCCACCGTGACTCATGATGACATTATTGCATGAATACCTGTGCGGGTTTCGTCTGGTCTCAGGCGTACTGGCTCAGGTAGCACAGGCCGGCGATCGCGCGGCTGCCGTACCACGAGGTCATCTCGCCGTCGATCAGCGAGACCTCGGCGCCCCCCACACGCTCGCCCACCTCGGCGAGGTGGCGTGCCTTGAAGTGATACGGCTCGCTGCTCAGCAGCACGCGGTCGACCGTCCCGGCGAAGTCCTCGAGATCGACCTCGGGGTAGCGCGGCGCGGGGGCCGTGGGGATCGTCCGCCAGTTGCGGAGTGCGAGCGTTCGCGCGATGTAGGTGTCGGGCGAGACGGCCATCCACGGGTCGCGCCAGATCAGGTACAGCACCGAACGTGCCGGGTGGGGCGCCGCGGTCACCGCGGCGTAGGCCTCCTCGAACACGTCGCATAGGCGCTCGGCCTCCGCGGTGCGGCCGAAGATGCCCCCGAGCAGCCGGTAGAGCGGCAGGTTGTCACGGGGTCCCTGCGGATGGGTGACCACCACGTGGGGGACGAACTCGGCCAGCGCGTCGGCCGCCTCCCTGGTGTTCTCGTCGATGTTCAGAACCACGTGCGTGGGGGACAGCGCCCGGATCCGCGGCAGCTTCACGTCCTTCGTGCCGCCGACCTTCGGGATCGCGCGCACCACGCCCCAGGGGTGGACGCAGAAGCCGGTGCGCCCGACGAGCTGCCCGGCGAGGCCGAGGTCGCACAGCAGCTCGGTGATGCTGGGGACGAGGCAGACGATCCGCGCGTCGGGGCCCGCCGGCAGGTGGGCGGTGCCGACGGCATCGATCAGCGCTGTCTGAGAGCCCGCCGCCACTACATGTTGCGCCGGTACTCGCCCCCGACGTGGTACAGCGCATCGGAGATCTGCCCCAGCGAGGCGACCTTGACCGCCTCCAGCAGCTCCTCGAACACGTTCTCGCGCCGGAAGGCGACGTCCCGGAGACGGGCCAGCGCGGCGGGGGCCGCCTCGGCGTTGCGGCTCTGGAACGACTGCACGGCGTCGATCTGCGCGCCCTTCTCGGCCTCGGTCGAGCGCATCAGCTCGATGCCGTCGGAGACGTCGCCGGCGTGCTCCTTGGGCAGGAACGTGTTCACGCCGATCAGCGGCAGCGTGCCGTCGTGCTTGAGCCGCTCGTAGTACAGGCTCTCCTCCTGGATCTGGCCGCGCTGGTACATCGTGTCCATCGCGCCGAGCACGCCGCCGCGTTCGGAGATCCGGTCAAACTCGTCGTACACGGCCTTCTCCACCAGGTCGGTCAGCTCGTTGATGATGAACGACCCCTGCCACGGGTTCTCGCAGAAGTTCAGCCCGAGCTCGCGGTTGATGATCAGCTGGATCGCCACGGCGCGGCGCACGGACTCCTCGGTCGGCGTCGTGATCGCCTCGTCGTAGGCGTTGGTGTGCAGGCTGTTGCAGTTGTCGAACAGGGCGTACAGCGCCTGCAGGGTGGTGCGGATGTCGTTGAAGTTGATCTCCTGCGCGTGCAGGCTCCGGCCCGAGGTCTGGATGTGGTACTTCAGCATCTGGCTGCGCGCCGCGGCGCCGTAGCGCTCGCGCATCGCCCGGGCCCAGATCCGCCGCGCCACGCGCCCGATCACCGCGTACTCGGGGTCCATGCCGTTGGAGAAGAAGAAGCTGAGATTCGGCGCGAACGCGTCGATGTCCATCCCACGCGCCAGGTAGTACTCGACGATCGTGAACCCGTTCGACAGCGTGAAGGCCAGCTGCGAGATCGGGTTCGCCCCGGCCTCGGCGATGTGGTACCCGCTGATCGAGACGCTGTAGAAGTTGCGGACCTCGTGCTCGACGAAGTACTCCTGCACGTCGCCCATCATCTTCAGCGCGAACTCGGTCGAGAAGATGCAGGTGTTCTGGGCCTGGTCCTCCTTCAGGATGTCGGCCTGGACGGTACCCCGCACCGTTTTCAGCGTGTCCGCCTTGATCCGCCCGTAGGTCTCGGCGTCGAGCACCTGCTCGCCCGAGACGCCGAGCAGCCCGAGCCCGACGCCGTCGCTCTGCTCGGGTAGCTCACCGGAGTAGGAGGGCCGCGGACGATCGGCGAAGATCTGCTCCAGCTTGCGCTCGGTCGCCTCCCACTGGCCGGTCTCACGCAGGTGCTTCTCCACCTGCTGGTCGATCGCGGCATTCATGAAGAAGGCGAGGATGATCGGCGCCGGCCCGTTGATCGTCATCGACACCGACGTCGACGGCTTCACCAGATCGAAGCCCGAGTACAGCTTCTTGGCGTCGTCGACGGTGGCGATCGAGACGCCGGAGTTGCCGACCTTGCCGTAGATGTCGGGGCGCTCGGCCGGGTCCTCGCCATACAGCGTGACCGAGTCAAACGCCGTCGACAGGCGCGCCGCCTCGTTGCCCTGTGACAGATAGTGGAAGCGGCGGTTGGTCCGCTCCGGCGTGCCCTCGCCGGCGAACATGCGGGTCGGATCCTCGCCCTCGCGGCGATAGGGGAACACCCCGCCGGTGTACGGGTAGAAGCCGGGCAGGTTCTCCTTCATCAGGAAGCGCAGCCGGTCGCCCCAGCCGTCGAAGCGTGGTGGTGCGACCTTCGGGATCGGCTGGTGGCTCAATGACTGGCGGTAGTTCTCGCCGGTGAGCTCGAGATCGCGCACCGTGTAGCTGTAGGTCTCGCCGGTGATCGCCTCGATCTGGCGCTCCCAGCCGCGCAGGAGCCCGAGCGCCTCGGCACCGAGGTCCTCCAGCGCCGCGTTGTAGCGCGCGCGCAGCGGGGCGTGCTCGCCGGTCTCGGCGTCGGCCTCCGGGTACTGGTCGAGCGCGGTCGGCAGTGCGGGGTCGTTCAGCGCGCGGAGCGCTTCGTAGCAGTGCTGGGCGGTCGCGGCCTGTTCGGCCAGGCGCTCGATCTCCTGATTGACGGAGCGGCCCTGCTCGGCGATCTCGGCGAGGTAGCGGATGCGCTTGCCGGGGATCAGCACGTTGCCGAGCGGCTCGTGGTCGAGCAGCTCGATCTCGGTGGCCCACCGCTCCGGGTCGCCTTCGGCTCGCTTGCCCAGCGCATCGCACAGCTTCACGAACATCCACCACAGCCCAGGATCGTTGAACATGCTCGCGATCGTGGGGTAGACGGGAATCGCGTCGTCCCCGGTGTCGAAGGCGACGTGGTTGCGCTTCCACTGCTTGCGCACGTCGCGCAGGGCGTCCTGCGCCCCACGCTTGTCGAACTTGTTGATGACGACGATCTCGGCGAGATCGAGCATGTCGATCTTCTCCAGCTGCGAGGCGGCGCCGAACTCGCTCGTCATCACGTACACCGGGATGTCGACGAGGTCGACGATCGCCGAGTCGCTCTGCCCGATCCCGGCCGTTTCGACCACCACGAGGTCGAAGCCGGCCGAGCGCAGATACGTGAGCGCGTCATGGAGCATCTCGCTCGTCGAGCTATTGCTGCGCCGCGTCGCCATCGAGCGCATGAAGATCTGCTCGTTGCGGAGGCTGTTCATCCGGATCCGATCGCCGAGCAGCGCGCCGCCGGTGCGCCGGCGCGTCGGATCGACGGCCAGCACGGCGATCCGCCGCTCCGGGAAGGTCCGCACGAATCGCGAGAGCAGCTCGTCGGTGACCGTGCTCTTGCCGGCGCCGCCGGTGCCGGTGATCCCGACGACGGGGACGTGCGCGCCCGCAGCCGCCCACTCGGCGCGCAGCTCGGCCAGCGTGTCCTCGTCGATCGCCCCGTCCTCGATCGCGGAGAGCGTCTGTGCCACCTGCAGGTTGGGGTCCTCGGCCGGCGGCGGCGGGGCGACGCTCTGCTGGCGCTGCGTCGCCGTGCGCTCGATCAGGTCGCCGATCATCCCGGTCAGGCCCATGTGCATGCCGTCGTTGGGGTGGTAGATCCGCTCGACCCCGTACGCCTCGAGCTCGGCGATCTCCTGTGGGGTGATCGTGCCGCCGCCGCCGCCAAACACGCGGATGTGCTCGGCGCCGTGCTGACGCAGCATGTCGACGACGTACTTGAAGTACTCGGTGTGGCCGCCCTGGTAGGAGCTGATCGCGATCCCGTCGACGTCCTCCTGGATCGCCGCGCGGACAACGTCGGCGACGCTGCGGTTGTGGCCGAGATGGACGACCTCGGCGCCGGTGTCCTGGATCAGGCGGCGCATCACGTTGATCGCCGCGTCGTGTCCGTCGAACAGCGAGGCCGCGGTGACGAAGCGCAGCGGGACCTCGTCGGCGACGCGCTCGGCGGCTTGGGGGGAGGTGTCGGTTTGAGTGATCATTCGTTTCGCGTTTCGGGGGAGAGGGAGAGCGTCATCTGGGCCTTCAGGCCGGCGTGGAGCCGGCGGACTTCGGCGTGGGCCATCGGCGAGACGAGCCACTGGTAGACGATTCCGACGACCGCGGCGCTGAACTGCTCGGCGATCACGCGCACGTCGGCGTCGGGACGGATCGAGCCGTTCTGCAGGCCCGACCTGATCCATTTCTCGACGTCGCGCTGACGGCGCTGGTGGACGCCGGCGATCACATCGCGCAGCTCCGCGTCGGGTCCGACCGAGTCGAACCACAGGATGTAGAAGGCGCGGATCCGGTCGGAGGAGTCGAGCAGGAAGCGGCAGTGCGCGTCGAGCGCGGCGTGAATCGTGTCGAGCCCGGCGGTACCGGCGACGGCCAGCTCCAGCTCGGCCAGCCACTCCTCGCCGATCGTGCGGAACAGAAACGCCCACAGCCCGGACTTCGTGCCGAAGCGGTAGCCGGCCAGGCCGCGGCTGTAGCCGGCGCGCACGCCGACGTCCTTCAGCGTCGTCGCTTCGGCACCGCGCTCGCAGATCAACGCCACGGCCGCTTCGGTCATCCGCGCGTCGGACAGCGTCGAGCGCTCGAGCTGCGTGCGGGGGCGGGTGGCCTGAATTTCGGCGGGCATGATTCCTCAGAATACTTGCTAGGAACAAGCAAGGCAAATCTCTGGCCGCGCGGGTATGCTCAGACGCTCGCGTGATGGCCGGAGGAACCCGGTGCAAGACCGGGGCGGTCGCGCCACTGTGACGGATCGCCGCGGCGGTCCGGAGCCAGGAACTCGGGCCATCGCGACACACCGCTAACGGGAACGCGCTCTTCCCAGGAGGTTGCCCGCTCGATGGTCTCAGTCCGGCCCGCCACACCGTCGAACGATCGCTGTCCCGGCGTGCTGCGGCTGCACGAGGCGGCCGACGGCTGGCTCGCCCGTGTGCGCCTGCCCGGCGGGCGGGCGGATCCGCGGGGCCTGCGGGCGCTGGCCGCGGTGGCGCGTCTCGGCAACGGGATCGTCGAGCTGACCTCGCGGGCCAGCGTGCAGCTGCGCGGACTGCCCGCCGACGGCTCGTCCCGATGCTGGGAGATCCTGAGCGGGGCGGGCCTGCTGCCCTCGGTGAGCCACGAGCGAGTGCGGAACATCCTGGCCAGCCCCGTGGCGGGGCGCCTGCCGGGCTCTGTGGCGGCGACCGATGACCTCGTCTCCGAGCTCGACCGCCGCCTGTGCGCCGAGGCGTCGCTGGCCGAGTTGTCGGGGCGGTTCCTGTTTGCCGTCGACGATGGCAGCGGCACGATCGGACCGCACCGGGCCGACATCACACTGCGGGCACGGCGCGACGGGTTCTTCACGCTGCTGCCCGGGGGCGCAAGGGTCGCCGCCGACGGGGCCGCCGGCGCGGCCGTCGAGGCGGCGGCGGCTCGCGGCGAACGGCCGCAGGTCATGGGCGCGCGCGAGCCGGTGCTCGAGCTCATCGGGTGCGTGGCGCAGCGCGACGGACTGGTGGCGGTGACCGCGCTGGCGCCGCTCGGGCGGCTCGACGGCACGATCCTGGACGCGCTCGCCGGGGTGGTCGAGCGCCACCGCACGGAGGTGCGGATCTCGGCGCGGCGCACCGTGACGGTGATCGACGTGCCGGCCGCCGACGCCGACCGGGTGCTGGCGGCGCTGTCCACGCTCGGGCTCGTCACCGACTCACGCTCTGGCTGGGTCGGGCTGTCGGCGTGCGCCGGGGAGGGCGCGTGCGGGCAGGCGCAGTTCGACGTCCGCGCTGCCGCCGCTCGCCGGGCCGGTGAGCGCGGGCCGGGTGCGCCGGTCGAGCACTGGTCGGGCTGCGCGCGCCGCTGTGGCCTGCCCGCCGACGCGGCGGTGTCGATGCCCGCGGGGCTGCGATGAGCTACGTCCGTGACGGCGCCGAGATCTACCGGCGCTCGTTCGCGCTGATCCGCAGCGAGGCGTCGCTGGAGGGGCTCGATCCCGTGCTGGAACGCGTCGTGGTTCGAATGATCCACGCCTGCGGGATGGTCGACCTGGCCGGCGACGTCGCCGCCTCGCCGGCGTTCGGCGAGCGCGCCGAGCGGGCGCTCCGCGATGGTGCGCCGATCCTGTGCGACACGCAGATGGTCGCCTCCGGAGTGACGGCCGCGCGGCTGCCGGCCGGCAACGACGTGCTCTGCACGCTGCCCGACCCCCGGGTCGCCGAGCTGGCGACGTCGCTCGGCACGACGCGCACGGCGGCCGCGGTCGAGCTGTGGCGCGCGCGCCTGTCCGGAGCGCTGGTCGTGATCGGCAACGCGCCGACCGCGCTGTTTCACTTGCTTGACATGGTCGCCACGGGCGGGCCGCGCCCAGCCGCCGTGATCGGCGTGCCGGTCGGGTTCATTGGCGCCGCCGAGTCGAAGGCGGCGCTGGCCGAGCAGCTCCAGCTGGAGTGGCTCGTCGTCCGCGGCCGCCGCGGCGGCAGCGCGATCGCCGCCGCCGCCGTCAACGCGCTCGCGAGCTCCACCGAATGACCGTTCATTCGA
>DASZLC010000194.1:0-39237 GCA_035552615.1 Solirubrobacteraceae bacterium | reverse complement strand
CGCTCCTGTGGGGCACCGAGCGCTGCCTGTACGTCGCCGGGCTCGGCGTCGACCCCGACCTCGGCAACGAGCAGCGCGCGCTGGCGCCGCTCGTGGCGATGTGGGTCGGCACGCTGTACTCCGGCGCCGGCCACGCGCGCTGACGTTCACGCGCCCGTAGGGGGTGCCGTACACTGCGGCTAGATACGATGTCCGGTCACTCCAACTCGGCCGGCGCGGGCACCCCCGGATCCGACCCCGCCACCGACCGTCCTCGTCGGCACAGCCGTAGCACCGACGCCGAGCAAGCGATCCTCGACGCGACCGAGCGGCTGCTGGCCGACACATCGCTCCACGAGCTGAGCGTGGCCCAGATCATCGCCAGCGCCGGGATCTCACGGGCGACGTTTTACTTCTACTTCGGCTCGAAGTTCGCCGTCCTCACCGCGCTCGTGGATCGGGCGATCGGCGAGATCCTGCAGGTCAGCCAGCAATCACTGGAGCGGGCCCGCGGGCTTCCGACCGAGCTTGCGCTGCGTCAGCGGATCCAGGCCTCAGCGCGGATCTGGGAGGCGAACCGTCCGGTGCTGCAGGCCACCGTCGAGAACTGGAACGCGATCGCGGAGCTGAGGAGCGTGTGGTTGCGAGCGCTGGGCCGGTTGACCGACGGGCTGGCGTCGGAGATCGATCGCGAGCGGGCCACCGGGCGGGCGCCCGGCGGTCCCGACAGCCGCAGCCTCGCGGCCACGCTCGTGTGGACGACCGAACGCTGCCTGTACGTCTCGGGCCTCGGGCTCGGCGACGCGCTCGACGGCGAGGCCAACGTCGTCGACGCGCTCACCCGGATCTGGCTCGGCGCGATGTACGGCGCCGGCGACCACGTCGCCGCGGCCTGAGGCCTCAGGCGCCCCCGACGCGTTCGCCGCGGCCGGTCCAGTAGCGATCGCGGACCTCGCGCCGGAGCACCTTCCCGACGCCGGACCTCGGCAGCGTCTCGACGAATTCCACGGACGTGACCTTCTGCACCGAGCCGACCCGGGCGCGGGTCAGCTCGATCAGCTCGGACGGCTCGACCGCCAGGCCGGGGCGGGTCACCACCACGGCCTTCGGCGTCTCGCCCCACTTCTCGTGTGGTACGCCGACGACGCACACCTCGGCGACGGCCGGGTGAGCGGCGATCGCGTTCTCCAGCTCGGCCGGCCAGACGTTGTACCCGCCGGAGATGATCATGTCCTCCTTGCGGTCGGCCAGGTACAGGAAGCCGTCCTCGTCAAGCCGGCCCATGTCGCGGGTCAGGACGCTCCCGTCCGCCAGCAGCCGCTCGCGCGTCCCCTCGGGATCGTTCCACAGGCCGCTCATCGATCCCGGCGTCCGCGCCGCCACCTCGCCGATCTCGCCGACGGGGAGCGCCCGGCCGTGCTCGTCGACGATCGTGACCGTCGTGTTCGGGGTCGGACGCCCCACGGAGCGCATCCATCGGCGTTCTCGCTCCGTACCGCCCGGACAATGTTGATGGGGCAGCAGCATCGTGACCGGGACCGCCTCGCTCTGGCCGTACATCTGGAACAGAACCGGCCCGAACAGCTCGACGGCGCGGGTCATCGTCGTCTCGGAGATCGGCGACGCGGCGTAGTTCAGGCACCGCAGGCTGGAGAGGTCACGGTCGGCGGCGCCGGGGTGCGCCGTCACCGCCTGGATCATCGTCGGGACCATCAGCGTGAACGTGATCCGCTGCTCCTCGATCAGCCGCAGCACGAGACCCGGCTCGAACGCTTCGATCACCACGATCCGTCCCCCGACCTGCAGCATCGGCCACAGGAAGATCACCGCCGCGTGCGTCAGCGGCCCGGCCGCCAGGTACGCGTCGCGCTCGTCGATCTGGGGCGTCACCCAGCGGTACTCGTCGCCGATCGACAGCCAGCGCGAGACGGTGTGGAAAATGCCCTTCGGCCGCCCCGTCGTCCCGGCGGAGAAGCGGATCACATGAATGTCGTCGTCGTGCAGCGCCGTGCCGGGATCGTCGGTGCGCGCGGCGGCCAGCAGCGGCTCGTAGCCGACCGCCCCGGGAGGCGGGTCGGCGCCGTAGACGACGATCTGCTCCAGGTGCGGCAGCGCGTCGAGGTGTCCCTCCAGCGCCCGGAGCTGGCGGTGGTCGGCGATCAGCACTCGCGCGCCTGTCAGCTCCAGCAGATAGGCGTTGACCTCCCCGGTCTGATGGGCATAGAGCCCGACGCGGACGAAGCCGCCGAGCGCGATGCCGGCCACCTGTTCCACCGTCTCCGCGCCGTTGGGGCCGACGAGCGCGACGCGGTCGCCCTGCGTCAACCCAAGCGCGCTCAGCGCGTTGGCCAGCCGGCACGACCGCGCGAACAGCTGGGCGTAGGTCTGCTCACGACCGTCGCACCACACGGCGACGTTGTGCGCATAGCGGCGCGCCGAGGTGCGGAGGATCGTGGCGAAGTCCATCGCTTCGGCGAGACGATATCCGCAGGCCGCAGCGCCCGAGCGCCCGAGCGCCCCCGTCCACGGTGCCGCGGTCAGGCGGCCTGCGCGGCACGCGGCACGATCAGCGCCTGCCGGAGCGCGTCGAGCTCCGCCTCGGTCATGCCATGGGCGACGAGGAACTCGCGGACACCGCCGTGACGTTCGCGCAGCCACCGGAGCGTCTCACGCATCAGCGCCGCCGGCGAGCCGACCTTCACGGCCATCTCCTGCTCGCTGAGCCCGGCCGAGTGGGCGCGGCGAGCGAGCGCCTCGCGGAAGGCCCCGCGCATGTTGCGCTCGGTGGCCGCGTAATCGGCGACGATCTCGTGATCCGAGACCCCTGCGGCTGCCAGGGTCAGCGCCGAGACGAGCCCGGTGCGGTCCTTGCCCGCCGAGCAGAACACGATCGCCGGAAGCGTGCCGGGGTTGGCGAGCAGCCGGACGGCGCCGGTGACGGGCCCGCCACGCCGGTCGAGCAGGTCCCGGTAGATCTCGGCCAGGCTCATCTCGCGCGCGAGCTCGAAGTCGGCGCCGAGGATCGGACAGTGGTGCTGCTCCAGCCCGAGCCCGTCGAGGTCGGCGGGATCGAGATCGCGTTCGACTTGCTCGCGCAGATCGATCGCCGAGCGGATCTCGAGCGCGCGAAGCGCCGCGCGGCCGGGGGCGCCGAGATGGAGCGGGGCGTCGGAGCGGATGATCGCCCCGCGGCGCACGGAGCCGCCGTCGGCCGGCGCACCCCCGAGGTCACGCGAGTTGTAGGTCCCAGGAATCAATCCATTCATGGTCATCGCTCCAGTATGGACCCGAGGCCTCGCGGACTTGTAGAGCCGATGTTTAACGCGCCCGCGCGCGGGCGCGGATCATGCCTCGATCCGGATCGCCACCATCGGGCACGCATCCGCCGCGGCTTGGGCCTTACCGCGCAGCTCCTCTTCGGGCTCCTGCACCAGGACGCGGACGACGTCGTCGTCATCGCCGAGGTCGAAGATCTCGGGCGCCTCGACGACGCAGTCGCCGTGCGCCGCGCACGCATCGAAGTCGACGACAATCCTCATCGCTCACCTTCCGTCTCGCTCGCCAATGCTCGCCCGAGCATACGGCGTGTCTGGATAGCTTGTCAAGACACACTCCAAACGGGCAATTCTCACCCCATCGGAGCGAAATTGATCGCCCAATCGGAGGGCAACGGTCGCATTGAGTCTCTCGGACGCGTAGGCTGCACCCGACATTCCGCCTGGTTGGGCCTTGACTCGAGCATGACATGGTGTCTAGTCTCGGTGTAAGGTACAACGCTGCTGACCAGCGGGACGCCCGGCAGAGGAGAGCAGATGGCGCTATCGAGACACCACCTGGGTATGCGGGAGCGGCCGCGTTCACGCAAGACACGGCTCAGCAGGCAGCTGCGCCGTGCCGGCCTCGGCAGCGCCGGCGCGATCGCCTTGACGGCGGGCCTCGCCGCGCTTCCCGCCGCGGCGGCAACGCAGTCGTGCACGGTCACGGTGACCGTGCTCGGCGGTGCGCACCTCACCTTCGTGATGAACGTTCCCACGGGAACGCCGCTGTCATCGCTGTCGCTGCCGACGACGCTGCCCGTGCTCGGGGTCAGCGAGTCGTGCGCCCCGCCCGCGGGGACGACGACGGGTACCAGCTCGACGCAGAGCACCCAGAGCAGCACGTCGACGAAGACGGGGTCGGTGTCCGTCGCGACCACGGTGACGAACACGTCGGCTCCCAAGGTCGCCAGGCCGAACGCCCAGAAGCGCTCCGCGAGCAAGACCGCCACCGGTCGCTCGACCAAGCCGGCGTTGACGGGCGGGACCTCCCCGGCCGCGGCGTTGAAGAAGGCCTCGGGTCTCGGGCAGCTGCGTGGTGCTGGTGGGGTGCCGTCGGTGTCGAATCCGACGTTTTCGTTTGCGTTGCCGGGTCCGGCGGCGGTGGGTGTCCCCAATTTCTTTATTGACAGTTTCAGGATTCCGCCGTTTTTGTTGCCGATTTATCAGGCGGCGGGGATTGAGTATTCGGTGCCGTGGCAGGTGTTGGCGGCGATTAATGAGATTGAGACTGATTACGGGCGGAATTTGAGTATTTCCAGTGCGGGGGCGGTGGGGTGGATGCAGTTTTTGCCCTCGACGTGGAAGCGGTGGGGGGTCGCGGCCACGGGTGATGGGATCGCTGATCCGTATAACCCGGTGGACGCGATCTTTACCGCGGCGCGGTATTTGCATGCTGCGGGCGCGTCGCAGAACCTGGGCCGCGCGGTGTTTGCGTATAACCATGCGGGCTGGTACGTGCAGTCGGTGTTGTTGCGCGCGCGGTTGATTGGGGGGATGCCGTCGCAGTTGATCGGCGCGTTGACGGGGTTGGTGCAGGGGCATTTCCCGGTCGCGGCCCCGGCCACGTATGCGGATGACAGCGTGGAGCGGTTGGCGACGCGGCGGATCACCGCGGGGAACGCGGCGGAGGTGATCGCGTCGGATTCCGCGAAGGGCACCAGTATTTATGCGCGGCGGGGCGCGCCGGTGATCGCGGTCAATGATGGGAAGATCGTGAAGATCGGCCGCTCGAAGCGGTTGGGGCGCTATGTCGAGTTGCAGGACGAGACGGGGAACGTGTACACGTACGCGAATCTCGGGTCGGTACCCCGCTCCTATCCGGTTCCCAAGCCGGTCACGATCACCCCGGCCGCGCTCTCCAAGCAGCTCTCGATCCCAACCGCGGCGACGCCGACTACCGCGGCGTCGGCGGGGACGCAGCCCGCCAGCCGCGTCCCGTCAACGCTGGCCGCGACCCGGTCGCTGGAACGGACGGTCGCGCACGCGACCGGTCCGTTGACGGTGCATAGCACCGGTGCGGGTGTCGCCGCGGGCGCGGCGAGCGCGGCCGCGACCGCGGGTGCGTTGGTGAAGGAGCGGTTGTTCGCCAACCCGTCCCGCCAGGGCTCCTATGCGGCGGGTGGGGCTGAGCAGATCTCCACGCAGGCGGCGGTCTCGAGCTTCCAGAACTATTTCTCGGACATCCTGCACCTGAACCGTGATCAGTACACGCTCGCGCCGCTGAAGGCCGGGGCGGTCGTGATCGCGGGCACGATCCTCGGACGGGTCGCACCGAACACCAGCCGGCAGGCGTCGCACCTGTACTTCATGATCCAGCCCGCCGGGCGCAACAGTCCGCAGATCGACCCGAAACCCATCCTGGACGGCTGGAAACTGCTGGAAGCGACCGCCGTCTACCGCGCCGACGGCCAGGACCCGTTCTTCGGCCCCGACGCGAAGAACGCGACCGTCGGGCAGATCCTGCTGATGAGCAAAACGCAGCTGCAGGACCGGATCGTTCGCGACCCGCACCTCACCCTCGACGCGTGCACCATCCGCGACATCCAAGCCGGGAACATCGACCGGCGGATCCTCGCCGCGATCGAATTCCTGTCCGCCTCAGGACTCGACCCGACCGCGACGAACCCCGCCTGCGAAACAGCCGGCGCCGGCCCCGACCACGCCGCCGAAACCGCATCCGGATCCACGATCGATATCACCCGCATCAACAACATCCCGATCCTCCGCCACCAAGGCCAAGGCTCGATCACCGACATCACCATCCGCCGGCTGCTCACCCTCCAATCAAGCATGGCCCCCAACCAAATCATCAGCCTGATGAGCTACAAAGGCCAACCCGCCACCCTCGCACTCCCCGACCACACCAACCGCATCCAAATCGCCTACACCCCCCTCTACGGCACCAACCCCAAACTCACCACCCAACTCACCAACAGCCTCAAACCCAGCCAATGGATCCAACTGATCAACCGCATCAGCCAAATCCCCGAACCCACCATCCCCACCACCCCCAGCAAATACGCCGTCAAGACCGGCGCTAGGTAGACACCTCCAGCTTGCCGCGCGGGTGTCCTGAACGGCGTCCGCCCGGCAAGGTCACCCCGAGCTCCTCTCCGGGGAAACCACAACCCGGCCGGGGCGGCGGCTCCTCCTCAACCTCCGCCGCTCCGCCCGGGCGGGACGGTAAGCGTTCCGAACAGCCGAAGGCCCCGACCGGTCGCAACCGGCCAGGGCCTTCGAAAGAGACGTGGCGCTGTTAGTTAGACGGCGGCCAGCGTGCCGCGGCCGGACTCCACCGCGTCGTGGTACGTCTCGCCGCGTTCGGCCTTCTCGACCAGCGAGGCGGGCGGCTCAAAGCGCTCGCCGTAGGTGGCGGCGAACTCGCGGGCGCGGGCGACAAACCCGGAGAGGCCACCGTCGTACCCGTTGATGTACTGGAGCACTCCGCCGGTCCAGCCGGGGAAGCCGATGCCCATGATCGAGCCGATGTTGGCGTCGGCGATGAGCTCGATCACGCCCTCGTCAACGCAGCGGACGGTCTCGATCGCCTCGATGAACAGCATCCGCTCCTCGAGCTCCTTGAGCTTCACCGAGAACGGATCGACCGTCGTCGGGAACAGCTCGCGCAGTCCGGACCACAGGCCGGCGCGCTTACCGTCGACGTACTCGTAGAACCCGGCGCCGCGCAGACGACCGGGCCGACCGGCCTCGATCATCGTGTCGATCACGGCAAACGCCGGATGGTCGGCCCACTCGCCGCCTTCGGCCTCCAGCGCGTTCTTCGATGCGTTGCGGATCTTCACCATCAGCTCCATGTTCAGCTCGTCGGTGAGCTGCAGCACGGGAGCGGGATAGCCGGCCTGCGAGGAGGCCTGCTCGATCGTGGTCGGCGCGTATCCCTCGGCGAGCATCGCGATGCCCTCGTTGATGAACGTGCCGATCACACGGCTGGTGAAGAACCCACGGCTGTCGTTGACGACGATCGGGGTCTTCCTGATCAGCTTCGCGACGTCGAGCGCGCGGTAGAGCGTCTCGTCGGTGGTCTTCTCGCCCCTGATGATCTCCAGCAGCGGCATCTTGTCCACCGGGCTGAAGAAATGCAGCCCGATGAACTCCTCAGGACGCGAGACACCCTCGGCCAGGCCGGTGATCGGCAGCGTCGAGGTGTTCGACGCCAGCAGCGCGTCGGGCTTCAGGTGCGGCTCGATTTCCGCGAACACCTGCGCCTTGACCTTAGGGTCCTCGAACACCGCCTCGATCACAAGATCGCCGCCGGCAGCATCCTCGGGCTGATCGGTCGGATGGATCAACGCCAGCAGCGCGTCACCCTTCTCCTGCGTCGAGCGGCCCTTCTCGACCGCCTTGGCGACCAGCTTCTCCGAATACCCCTTGCCGCGCTGCGCATCGGCGAGGCTGACGTCCTTCAGGACGACTTCGATTCCCGCCTTCGCGCACACGTACGCGATCGCGGCGCCCATCATCCCGGCACCGAGCACGACCACCTTCGTCGGCGTAAACGGCTCGATCCCGTCCGGGCGACCGCGGCTCCCGTTCACGCGCTGCAGGTCGAAGAAGAACGCCTGGATCATGTTCTTCGACACCTGACCAGTGACGAGGTCAACGAAGTAGCGGCCCTCGATCGCGATCGCGCTGTCGAAATCGACCTGCGCGCCCTCGACCGCCGCCGCCATGATGTGATGCGGAGCCGGGTAGTTCGCGCCCTTCAGCTGCTTCTTCAGGTTCGCCGGGAACGCCGGCAGGTTCTGCGCCAGCGCCGGCGTCGACGGCGTACCGCCCGGGATCTTGTAGCCCTTCACATCCCACGGCTGAACCGCCTCAGGATTCGCCGCGATCCACGCCTTCGCAGCGGGGATCAGATCGTCACGGGTCGCGACGATCTCATCGAGGATCCCGAGCTCCTTCGCCTTCTCCGGACGCAGTCGCTGGCCCTGCATCAGCAGGCCCATCAGCGCCTGCACGAGGCCAAGCATCCGCACCGTTCGCACGACGCCGCCGGCGCCGGGGAGCAGCCCGAGCTGAACCTCGGGGAAGCCGAGCTGCACGCTCGAGTCATCCACCGCCACCCGGTGATGGGTGGCCAGACAGATCTCCAGGCCACCGCCCAGCGCGGCGCCGTTGATCGCCGCCACAACGGGCGTGCCGAGCGTCTCGAGCGCCCGCAGGTCGGCCTTGATCTGGCGGGTCAGCTCGGCGATCTGTGGCGCGTCGGCCTTGGTCGCCGTGATCAGGTCGTTCAGATCGCCACCGGCGAAGAAGGTCTTCTTCGCCGAGGTGATGACGACGCCGGTGATGTTGTCCTTCTCGGCCTGGAGACGCTCGACGGTCGCGTGCAGCGAGTTCTTGAACGCCTCGTTCATCGTGTTGGCCGACTGGTTGGGATCGTCGAGAGTCAGGATGACGACGCCGTCGCCGTCCTGCTCCCAGCGAATCGTGGTGCTCTCGGTCATGTAGTTAGACCCTTTCGATCACGGTGGCGATACCCATGCCGCCGCCGACGCAGAGCGTGGCCAGGCCGTAGCGGCCGCCGGTGCGCTCCAATTCGTCGATCAGCGTGCCCATGATCATCCCGCCGGTCGCGCCGAGCGGATGACCCATGGCGATCGCGCCGCCGTTCACGTTCACCTTGGCCAGGTCCAGGTTCATGTCCTTCACGAACCGCAGCACCACGGCGGCGAACGCCTCGTTGATCTCGACCAGGTCGATGTCGTCGATCGTGAGGCCGGCCTTGGCCAGCGCCTTCTTGGAGGCCGGTGCGGGACCGGTCAGCATGATCGTCGGCTCGGCGCCGGACACGGCGGTGGCCAGGATCTTCGCCCGCGGGGTCAGCCCGAGCTCAGCGCCGGTCTGCTCGTTGCCGATCGCCAGCAGCGAGGCCCCGTCGACGATCCCCGACGAGTTGCCAGGGGTGTGCACGTGATTGATCTTCTCGATCCAGTGGTACTTCTGCAGCGCGACCGAGTCAAAGCCGCCCATCTCGCCCATCACCTCGAACGAGGGCTTCAGCTGGCCGAGCGTCTCGACCGTCGTCCCGGGGCGGATGAACTCGTCATGATCGAGCACCGTGTTCTCGTTGATGTCGAGCACCGGAACGACCGAGCCCGTGAAACGGCCGTCGGACTGCGCCTCAAACGCCTTGGCCTGCGAGCGCGCGGCATAGGCGTCGACGTCCTCACGGCTGAATTCCTCCAGCGTGGCGATCAGATCGGCGCTCACGCCCTGCGGAACGAACGACGTGTCGTAGTTCGTCTCCGGGTCCATCGCCCAGGCACCGCCGTCGGAGCCCATCGGGACGCGCGACATCGACTCGACGCCGCCGGCGAACACGAGGTCCTCCCAGCCCGAGGCGACTTTCATCGCCGCGGTGTTGACGGCCTCCAGGCCCGAGGCGCAGAAGCGGTTCAGCTGCACGCCCGCGACCGTGTCGGGCAGGCCCGCCTTGATCGCCGCCGTCTTCGCGATATCGCCGCCCTGATCGCCGATCGGCGATACGCACCCCAGGACGACGTCATCGACCCGGTTGGGATCAAGCTTCGCGTTGCGCGCGAGCATCTCATGCATCAGGCCGACAACGAGATCGACCGGCTTGGTCGCGTGGAGCGACCCATTGACCTTGCCCTTGCCACGCGGTGTCCTGATCGCGTCGAAGACAAGTGCTTCAGTGGCTGACATTTCCATGACTCCTTGAAGTCCGGGGGAGGCGCGATCGGAACCGCGCGTCGCTGTATCGGGGGCGGAATCGGAGCTAACCGACACCTCTGTCGGATAATAGCGATATCGTGACGTCGCGGAGCCACACCGAGATGCCAGAACAACCCAAACAGCGCCTCCCCGCTTCCACACGCCGCAGCATGGTTATGCGCTCGGCGCTGGAGGAGTTCGCCCGGGGCGGCTACGACGCCGCCTCGATGGGACGGATCGGCACCGCCGCCGGGGTCACGAGAACCGTCCTCTACGACCATTTCCCCTCCAAACGGGCTCTCTTTGTGGAACTGCTGGCCGACACCCATGCCGCGCTCCTGTCCCATCTGCGCGACACGCTGACGGCCGAGGGGTCGATGGAGCAGCGCATGATCGACACGTTCGACGCCTACCTGGCCTTCGCCGAGGAAGAGCCCCAGGCGTGGCGCGTCCTGTTCCCGGACCACCCACCGATCGATCCCGACGTGGCGTCCGATCAACAGCGCTGTCGCACCGAGTCCAACCGGATCTTCGCGGCGATGCTGGAGTCCGACGCCAAGCGGGCCGGGATCGAGCCGGCCAGCACCGGCGGACAGGTGATCTTCGCCATCCACCAGGCCGCGCTTCAGGGCGCCGTGCGCTGGTGGCGCGTCCACCCCGACGTCGAGCGGGCCGAGATGACGAAGGCCACGACCGACGCGTTGTGGACCGGCCTCGGCGGGCTCGCCCGCGGCGAGGCCCTCACCGGCTCCTGACGCTCACCGCCCGCTCGGGCGCGTCGGTGATCACAGCGGCGACGCGGTCGTCGGCGAGCAGGCGCCGCAGCGTGCGCTCGTCGTTCACCGTCCACACGAACGCCGGTAGCCCGGCGGCGGCGGCGCGCCGCAGCGCGCCAAAGCGGGCCAGCGCGACGTGCGGCGCGACGAAGTCGGCGTGACACCGCCGCGCGCGGTCGACCGGATCGAGCTCGGAGCGGCGCGCGCGGAGATACGGGCGTGGGCCCGCCACCCCGAGCAGCAGCCCGACCCGGGCCGCCGGCACGCGCGTTTTCAGCTCCGCGACGACGTCGTCGAGAAACGACGTGACGACGACCTCGTGATGCCCGATCCCTTCGGTCAGCAGCGGCACGACGAGATCGAGATACCCCGCCTCCTTCAGCTCGACATCGAGCCCGATCCGACCGCGCGCCAGCTCCACCACCTCCTCGACGAGCACGGGCACGACGCCGGTGGCGGCCCCGATCTCGGCTCTGGACATCGAGCTGGCCAGGCGACCGTCGACCGTGGCGTCGTGCCACGCGATCAGCTCGCCGTCACGCGTGCGCCGGACGTCGAACTCGATCATGTCCGCGCCCGCCGCGATCGCCCGCTCGAAGGCGGCGATGCTGTTGTCGGGCGACCCGGCCGATGCACCGCGGTGGGCGACGATCAGCGGCGAGTCCGCCCGGCCGTCTCTCACGAAATCGTTCGCCGCCCGGAGCACCGGGTGATTGTGCGCTACGCGGCCACCTCGGCGGCCAGCTCCTGCTCCAGTACCTCCTGGCTCCAGTTCCCCGCCGTGCTGAAGGTCCGCCCGGCGTGCCAGTTCACGAGCTCGGAAATTGCGCCGCCCTGCACGGCGAACGCCTTGCCGGTGATGGTGCAGTCGGCCCGCGCCAGGTACGCCACGAGCGGCGAGATGTGCGCCGGGTCGAACGCGTCGAACGCGTCCGGATCCTGTGGCTTCTTCATCAGCTCACCGACCATTCCCGGCACGTCGATCGTCAGCCGCGTGCGAGCGGCAGGAGCGATCACGTTCACACGCACGCCGATGCGACCGAACTCGGCGGCAGCGACGAGACTGAGCGCGGCGATCGCCGCCTTCGCGGCGCCGTAGTTGGCCTGCCCCGGATTGGGCAGGAACGTTCCCGACGCCGAGGCCGTGTTCACGACGGCGCCGTTCACCTCCTCGCCCGCCTTGGAGCGTGCCCGCCAGTGATCCGCCGCATGGCGCATCGTCGAGAAGTGACCCTTCAGGTGGACGCGCAGGACCTGGTCCCACTCCTCCTCGGTCATCCGGTGCAGGAACTGATCGCGCAGGATCCCGGCGTTGTTGACGAGCACGTCGAGGCGCCCGAACGTGTCGACGGCCTGGGCGATCAGGTCGCGCGCTCCGTCCCAACTCGAGACGTCGTCGTGGTTGGCGACCGCATCGCCGCCGGCCGCGGCGATCTCCTCCACCACGCGCGTCGCGGGCGAGGCGTCGGCGCCGGTGCCGTCCGGGTTGCCACCGAGGTCGTTGACGAGCACCTTGGCGCCTTCCGAGGCAAACAGCAGGGCGTGCTCACGGCCGATGCCGTTGCCCGCGCCGGTGATGACGGCCACCCGGCCGTCGAGAACTCCGGACATGCGATTACGCTCCGATCTCGGCGAGGCCATCCTTGATGGCCACGTTTCCGTTGTTTGAGGTGGTCTCGAACACGATCCGGGCGTCGGTGTTCCACATCGCGGTGGTGACCTGCTCCGTCGGCTGGACGATCTTCGAGAAGCGCACGGCAAACCGCTTCAGCCGCGTCGGATCCTGGGGACAGAACTCCTGGACGACGCCGCGCGAGCAGAACGCCATCGTGCACAACCCGTGGACGATGATTCCCGGGAGCCCCATCGCCTTGGCGAAGTCGTCGTCGAGGTGGATCGGCATCTGATCGCCCGACGCCGCGCTGTAGCGCTGGGTCTGGTCGGCGTCGTAGCCGTGGGTCACCGAGGCGTCGGGCTCGCGCCCGCGGACCGACTCGTCGAAGGCGTGCTCGGTCAGCGCCTGACCCTCGTGCACGTCGAGCTGGGCGCCGCGGAAGAACGCGGCCATGTACTGCTCGACGACGGGATCGCCGCCCTCGGTTTCGGTGATCCCGTGACCGAGTACGACGACGCCACTGGAGGTGCCGTGCACGCCGACCGCGGCCGCCCGGGTCAGCAGCGCCATCCCGGGGAGGATCGGCCGGTGATAGCGGAAGTCCTGCTCACCGTGGACGACGCGCATCGCGATCTCGCCCGGCACCACCGCCATGATCGACGGCGCCACGGCATTGATCAGCGTGTCGACGACGGGGAACACCGGCGGGGCCAGATCACCCGAGCGATGGGCCGGGTGCTCGTCGTTGGTCGCCTCGGCGTAGGCGATGATCTTCTCGCGGGTGACCTCGTGCCTGACCGGGTCGCCCCACACCCCGAGCGTGTCGAGGTTCCATTGCAGCTCGCTGGTCGTGCTCATCGGTTCAGCCCTCGAGAATGCGCCCCGGCGCATTCTCGCCAGGCCGGACGAAGTCCGGCCCCGCCAGCGTCTTCAGCTTGCCCAGCGAGGCCTCGATCTCCTCGCCCGCCTTCTTGGTCACCATCTCGCCCATCGGGCCCTGGATCCCGCCGCCCGAGAACTCGGCCTCGTAGGAGACCGCGCCATCCGCAGTGGCGGTGATCGTCGTGGCCAACTGCGCGCCCATCGGGCCTGACCCCTTCAGCACCAGCTTCGACGGCGCGTCGTGCTCGGCGACCTTCCAGTTCACGTCGGCCGGCATCCCCATGATCGACAGCTTCTGGACGAACTCCTGGCCGGCTTCGGTCGACGTCGGGGCGCCGTTCGGCCACGACTTGTGCAGCGTCAGCCACTCCTCAAAGCGGTTCGGGTCGGTGGCCAGCGTGAACGCCTGCTCCTGCGGCACGCCCAGCTCGACGGTCTTGGTGACAGATGGCATGTGTGGCTCTTCCCTCGTGATTACAGACCGAGCGTGCGCCCGATCAGCTCTTTCATGATTTCGTTGGTTCCGGCGTAGATGCGGCCGATGCGGGCATCGACCCACGCCTTGCCGATCGGATAATCGGTCGTGTAGCCGTAACCGCCGTGCAGCTGAACGCCGGCGTCGGTGACGTGGCACAGCAGGTCCGTCGTCCACCACTTCGCCATCGCCGCCTCCTCGACCGAGCAGGTTCCGGCGACGTAGCGCTCGATGCAGCGGTCGACGAAGCAGCGGGTGATCTCGATCTTCGTCTTCAGCTCGGCCATCACGAAGCGCGAGTTCTGAAACGAACCGACCGGACGGCCGAACGCCGTGCGCTCCTTGATGTATTCGAGCGTCATGTCGAATGCCACCTCGCACCCGGCGATCGAACCGACGGCCAGCGTCAGCCGCTCGGGCACAAGCCGTGACACCAGCTGGAAGAAGCCCGAGCCCTCCGCCCCGAGCATGTTCTCAGCCGGCACGTGGACGTCGTTGAAGAACAGCTCCGAGGTGTCGGAGGCGTGCTGACCGAGCTTCTCGATCTGCTTTCCGCGCTCGAAGCCCGTCATCCCCCGCTCCAGCACGAACAGCGAGAGCCCCCCGTGCTTGTCATCACTGGTGCGCACCGCGGTGACGACGAGATCGGCGTTGATCCCGCTGGTGATGAAGGTCTTGGCGCCGTTGATGACCCAACCGTCGCCGTCGCGCTTGGCCCGGGTCTTGATCCCCGCCAGGTCAGAGCCGGTGCCCGGCTCGGTCATCGCGATCGCCAGGATCTTCGTGCCGTCCGCCACCGCGGGCAGCCAACGCGCCTTCTGCTCCTCGGTCGCCGAAGCCATCAGATACGGCAGCACGACGTCGGAGTGCAGCAGCGGCCCCGCCATCGCCGCGCCGGCGCCCGAGCGCACCGACTCCTCGTTCAACACGACGTTGAAGCGCCAGTCAGAGACGCCGCTGCCGCCGTACTGCTCCGGCACCTCCATCGCCAGGAAGCCGTGCTCCGCGCTCTTGGTGAACAGCTCGCGCGGGACGATCTGGTTCTTCTCCCATTGATCGACGTGCGGCACGACCTCCTTGGCCAGGAAGCGCGCGTAGCTCTCGCGGTAGTCGTTGTGCTCGTCCTCGAAGATCGCCCGCTTGGGCGCTGATGAGATCGTTGCCGTGGCCATCGCTTACGCCGCCTGCTTGTAGACGGTGACGACGGCCGCGCCGCCGAGGCCGATGTTGTGCTGTAGCGCCACCTTCGCGCCGTCGACCTGCCGCTTGTCCGCCGTCCCCCGCAGCTGCCAGGTCAGCTCGCTGCACTGGGCCAGGCCGGTCGCGCCGAGCGGATGCCCCTTGGAGATGAGTCCACCCGACGGGTTCACCACCGGGCCACTGCCGCCGTATGTCGTGGCCTGCGCCTCGACGAGCTTGTGGCCTTCGCCGACCGGCGCCAGTCCGAGCGCCTCGTAGGTGATCAGCTCGTTCGCGCTGAAGCAGTCGTGGAGCTCGATCACATCGACCTCGTCAATGCCGATCTCAGCCTGCGCCAGCGCCTGCTCGCCGGCCGCCTTCGACAAGTCGAAGCCGCACACCATGATCGAGCTGTTGCCCTCGAACGTGGAGCGGAAGTCGGTCGCGACGGCCTGTCCGGCGATCTCCACCGCTGTGCTCCACAGGTCGTGCTCCTCGACGAAGCGCTCGGAGGCAATCACCGCGCAGCCGGCGCCGTCGGAGGTCGGCGAGCACTGCAGCTTCGTCAGCGGCGCAAAAATCTCCTTGGAGTCCTTGATCTCCTGCAGCGAGTACTCGGTCTGGAACTGGGCGTAGGGGTTGTTCACCGAGTGCTTGTGGTTCTTGTAGCCGATCCAGGCGTAGTGGTCGGGCTGTGAGCCGTAGCGCTCCATGTGCTCGCGCCCGGCATTGCCGAACATCTGCGGCGCCGGCGGCGCGGCCTCCCAGTCGCCGCGGCCGGCGATCATCGCGCCGACGTGCTTATCCATCGAGGGCGTCCGATCCATGTACTTGGCGCCGAGCGAGCCCTTCTCCATCTTCTCGAAGCCGAGAGCCAGGGCGCAGTCGGTCACGCCGTACTGGACGGCCTGACGGGCCAGAAAGAGCGCGCTGGAGCCCGTCGAGCAGTTGTTGTGGACGTTCACGATCGGGATCCCGGTCAGTCCCAGCTCGTACAGGCAGCGCTGCCCGTAGGTGGAATCGCCGTAGCAGTAGCCGGCGTACGCCTGGCCGACCTGCTCGTACTCGATCCCGGCGTCCTGGAGGGCCTTCTCGCCGGCCTCCCTGGCCCAGTCCGGGTAGTCGCCCTCCTTCGTTCCTGGCTTGTCGAACTTCGTCATCCCGACGCCGATCACGAACGTGCGGTTGGTCATGGTGGCTCTCTCGGTTCTCGTCTCGAAGGGTCTCAGCACGCAGGATACAAAAAGAACGCTTGCTTTGTATCTTAGGAACTTGCCAAGATGCAACGCGTGACCAACACCGACTACCGGCCGTCGCCGGCCACGGCCGAGCCCGACGGCGCCGCCGGGGCCCGCCGGACGCAGGAGCAGCGCCGCGCCGAGACGCGGGCCAAGCTGCTCGACGCGACGATCGAGAGCCTGCTCGCCGTCGGATACTCGGGGACCACCACGCGGCGCGTGTCGGAGCTGGCCGGCGTCTCGCTCGGGGCCCAGACCCACCATTTCCCCCACCGAACCGACCTGCTCGCCGCCGCCGCCGAGCGTATGGCCGAACAGCGGCTGGCGCGGATGCTGGAGCTGGCTCGCGACCTGCCGGCGCAAACCTCGGATCGCACTCCGGCGCTGCTTGACCTGATGTGGGCCGACTTCTCCAGCGATGTCTTCACCGTGTTCGTGAAGCTGTGGGTGGCGGCCGCCGACGATCCCGAGCTGCACGAGCGGATGGTGGAGCTGGAGCGCCAGCTGGCGCGGGCGATCACCGAGTCCGCGATCGAGTTCCTCGGCGAGATGACGAACCGGCGGGGCTGGGAGTCGCAGCTGCTGCTGGCGCTCTCCGCGGTCCGCGGCCTGGCCCTGACCGAGCGTTTCGAGCCGCGTGTCGGGGCGCGACGGGACCCGTGGCCGAGCCTGCGATCGGCGTTGATCGAGTCGTTCGAGGCCTGGGCCGCAGCCACGCGCTGAGAGACAAACAGAGCGAGCGTTCCGGATCTGGCCCCACCCCGGACACCGGGGCGTCACGGGCCGGCGCGGCGGTGTCTCTATCGTGCCCAGCCGATGGCGACCCGCGCAGACATCCGCAACCTCGCGATCGTGGCGCATGTCGACCACGGCAAGACGACGCTGGTCGACGCCCTGCTGTGGCAGTCCGGGGCCTTCCGCACGGGCCAGGACGTGGCCGACCGCGTGCTCGACTCGATGGACCTGGAACGCGAGAAGGGGATCACGATCCTGGCCAAGAACACCGCCGTGCGCTACGGCGAGACGAAGCTGAACATCATCGACACCCCGGGGCACGCGGACTTCGGGGGCGAGGTGGAGCGCGGCCTGACGATGGTCGACGGCGTGCTGCTGCTCGTCGACGCCTCCGAGGGCCCGTTGCCGCAGACCCGCTTCGTCCTGCGCAAGGCGCTGGAGGCGCGGCTGCCGGTGATCCTCGTGATCAACAAGATCGACCGGCCGGACGCGCGCATCGCCGAGGTCGTCGACGAGGTCTACGAACTGTTCATCGATCTCGACGCCGACGAGTCGCAGATCGATTTCCCGATCGTGTACTGCAACGCGAAGGCGGGCCAGGCCTCGCTCGACCCGGACTCGCCCGGCGAGGATCTCGGCCCGCTGCTGGAGCTGCTGGTCACGCACATCCCGGCGCCCGAGTACGAGCCTGAGCACCCGCTGCAGGCGCACGTCACGAACCTCGATGCCTCCCCGTACGTCGGCCGGATCGCCATCTGCCGCGTCCGCGAGGGCGTGATCAGGCGCGGCGAGACGATCGCCTGGTCGCGCCACGACGGCTCGGTGACGACGGTCAAGGTCACCGAGCTGTACGTGACCGAGGCGCTGGACCGTGTGCCCGCGGAGGAAGCAGCGGCCGGCGAGATCATCTCGGTAGCCGGCATCCCGGAGATCACGATCGGCGACACGCTGACCGACCCTGAGGACCCGCGGCCGCTGCCGATCATCACCGTCGACGAGCCGTCGCTGTCGGTGACGGTCGGAATCAACGATTCGCCGCTGGCCGGCCAGGACGGCGACAAGCTCACCGCCAGCCAGGTGAAGGCCCGTTTGGAGCGCGAGCTCATCGGCAACGTCTCGCTGCGCGTGAACCCGACCGAGCGTCCCGAGGTGTGGGAAGTCCAGGGCCGCGGTGAGCTGGCGCTGGCGATCCTCGTCGAGCTGATGCGCCGCGAGGGTTACGAGCTGACCGTCGGCAAGCCCCAGGTGGTGACGCGCGAGATCGACGGCGTCGTCCACGAGCCGGTCGAGCGGATGAGCGTCGACACGCCCGAGGAGTACGTCGGCGTGATCACCCAGCTGCTGGCGCTGCGCAAGGGCCGCATGGAGCAGATGATCAATCACGGCACGGGATGGGTGCGGATGGAGTACCTGGTTCCGGCGCGCGGGCTGATCGGCTTTCGCACCGAGTTCCTCACCGAAACCCGCGGAACCGGACTCGTGCACCACGTGTTCGACCGCTGGGAGCCGTGGCAGGGTGAGATCAGGACGCGGGGCTCGGGCTCGCTGGTGGCCGACCGGCGGGGCTCCGCCGCCGCGTTCGCGCTGTTCAACCTGCAGGAGCGCGGCACGCTGTTCATCGCGCCGGGCGAGGAGGTCTACGAGGGGATGATCGTCGGCGAGAACGCCCGCGCCGAGGACCTCGACGTGAACGCGGTGAAGGAGAAGCACCTGACGAACATGCGCCAGTCCACCTCCGACGAGCTCGTCCGGCTCGTGCCCAAGCGCGAGCTGTCACTCGACCAGGCGCTGGAGTTCCTCCGCGCCGACGAGTCGGTGGAGGTCACCCCGGCCGCGGTGCGGCTGCGCAAGACCGTGCTCGAGGGCACGGCTCGGCGCAAGGCGGCGCGCGCAGCCAAGTCCTGAGCCGCGTCATCGACCAGTTCGCCGGGGTCGATCGCCGGCGTCGACTTCTTCGGGCTCGGCGGCGCTGTCCCCCCGATGCCGTCGCCGTGGAGCTGGAACCTGACCGAGGAGCGGGCCACCGAGCTGCTGGCCGGCTGGCCCGGTGGCGGCGTGCTCGTCGTCCACTCACCGCCGCACGGCTACCTCGACAGCGGGTTCGGCACACACCTCGGCAGCCAGGCGGTCCTGAGCGCGATCGAGCGCGGCCGCCCGGTCCTCGCCCTGTGCGGGCACGTGCACCAGTGCCAGGGGCACGAGGCGACGATCGGCGAGACGCGCGTGCTGAACCTGGGTCCGCGCGGCACGTTCGTCGACCTCTGAGTACCCCCTGACAAATCGGCGTTTTGCAGGATTTCTTGCAGAGCAGGATCGCGCCGTGATCGCCCGACGGGGCGTGTTAGGGTGCTCCGCGCCGTCACTGAAGCAGCCGGCCGGACCCGGGCGACGATCCCCGCTCGGGTTCGTCACGGGACCACGTGTCCACGCCGTCGGCTGCCCCGATTCCACATGCGAAACCATCACCGGACGATCCTCCGCACCCTCGTCGCACTGGCGGCCGTGGGCGCGCTGCTCGCCTCCAGCCTCGTGTCGACGAGCTCGGGCGACCTGCAGAGCCAGATCGCCGCGGGCCGGGCGGCGGCGTCAGCGCTGAAGAGCCAGATCGCCGCCGAGACCACGGCGATCGACCAGACCGCCGGCGGGCTGGCGGCGGCGCGGACCCGCCTGAGCCAGGTTCAGTCGACGCTCGACGCGCGGGTGGCCCAGTTGCGCGGGGTCCAGAGCTCGCTCGTCGAGGCGCGCAACCACCTGATGACGCTGGAGAATCGGCTGCGGCAGGCGACCACCGCCCTGTCGTCCAACCTGGTGGCCGAGTACGAGGGCGGGCAGCCGAACCTGATGACGGTGATCCTCCAGTCCCACGGGTTCAGCGACCTGCTGAACCAGATCAACTTCCTCTCCCGGATCGGGCACCAGGACGCCGACATCGTCGGCTCGACGCGTGTGGCCCGCCTGCAGGTGCTCGCCGAGGCGCAGCACCTCTCGGTCCTGGAGAACCGCGACCACGACCTGACCAACCAGGTGCTGACCCAGCGCAACCAGGTGGCCGCGCTTCAGGCGGCGCTCCTGCAGCGCGAGATCGCCCAGACGGGCACCCGCAGCGGCATGCAGGGCAAGCTCGGCGCGCTGAACTCGCAGCTCGGCAAGCTCGAGGCGAAGGCCGCCGCGCAGGCCCGCGCGGCCGCGATCGCCGCCGCTCGGGCCAACGGCGCCAACGCCGACGGCTCCAGCCCGGCGGGACTTGCCGTCGACAGCGGCGGGATGGTGCAGCCGCCGGCCGGCGCGCCCGCGGCGGTCCGAGAGGTGATCGCCGGCGGCAACGCGATCGCGACGCTCCCTTACATCTGGGGCGGCGGCCACGGCTCGTTCCAGGCGCCGGGCTACGACTGCTCGGGCTCGGTCAGCTACGCGCTCGCCGCCGCCGGCCTGCTGTCATCACCGCTCGACTCGACCGGGTTTGAGAGCTACGGCGATCCCGGCCCGGGCCGCTGGATCACGATCTACGCCAACGCCGATCACGCCTGGATGGTGGTCGCCGGCTGGCGCTTTGACACCGTCGCGCTGGCCGAGACCGGCACGCGCTGGGCCCAGGGCGGCGGCGAGTTCGCGGGCATGGTCGTCCGCCATCCGCCCGGGCTGTAGCTCGGGCGCCCTACGCTCGCGCGACCGGGAGGCGCGGCTCGCTCGCGCCGGCCGCCTTGCCGAGCCGCGTGGCGAGCAGCCCGAGCGCCGGGATCACGACGATCGCCACCATCGCCAGGAACCACAGCTGTCCGGCGTCGGTGCCCTCGCCGAGCGAATGCACGAGCCCGAATAGCCAGGCCACCGCGGTGAAGCGATGGAGCTTGCGCCAGCGGGCGGCGCCGATGCGCTTGCGTGCGTAGTACGACAGGCCGAGGGCGATCAGGGCCCAACCGCCGAGGATGCCGATGCTCGTCCACAGCGTCTTGTAGCCGCTGACGAACGGGACGGTGACGTCGATCAGCGACGGGTGCAGGTAGCTGTCGCCGACGAGTGACAGGGCGTGCACGACGAGCGCGCCGATCGTCGTCAGCGACAGGATCTCGTGCGTCGCGCGCAGGTCGGCGGCGCGACCCTTCAGCAGCCGCGTGCTCATCAGCAGCCCGAGCGAGACGGCCAGGCTGGCGGCGACCAGCGCCGTCAGGCCGGCGGCGCGTGAGGTGATCCAGAAGAGGTACGGCGAGATGTTCGTGGTCATGCCAGAAGTCTCGGTGGGCGCCCGAAGCACGCCGTAGGCGGCCCGTAAGCGGAGCGTAGGAGAGCCCGACCGCGAGCGGCTACTTCGCCGCCGCGGCCAGGATCGCCGCCGCCTTGCCTTGCAGGTCGTACAGGGTGACCCCGTCGACGGTGACCTTCTTGGCCACCGACTCGGCGATCGTGAACGCCTTCTCGCTGCCGGTCCGCGCGTCGCCCGGCAGCCCGCCCGCCGTCGTGCTGTCGTTCAGCAGCCACCGCAGCCGGCCGTCCTTCACCTCCATCGCGATCCACTGGGCCGTGACCGAGCTCTCGCGACCGGAGAAGCCGCCGAGGCCGGCCACGTCGGCGTGCGAATCGAGGATCACGGTGGCCGCGGTGCTTTGGCTCTCGAGGCCGATCGTGCCGCCGCCGTGCGCCTTCACATAGGTGACGGCCGCGTCGACGCTCTGGGTGTCGCCGCCGAACCCGGCGCCGGGACCGCCGCCCGCCCGCCCGCCGCCCGCGCGCCCGCCGCCGGCGGGGCCACCCGCCCCGGGGCGGGAGCCGAACAAGCTCGCCACGCCCGCCCCTGTGGAGGGCGCTCCGGCGAATCCGCCACGACCACCGAACCCGCCACCACCGGGCCCGCCGTGCGCGCCACGGAAGCCGCCCCCGCCGGCCCCGCCAAAGCCGCCCGTCTCGGCGCTGGCCGGTCCGCCGGCCGGGAACGTGCCGCTGGTGGCATGCCCGAGCGTCTGCGCCGCCCACGTGGCCGGCGCGGCCAGCAGCGCAGCGACCGCCGCGGCCACCAAGGCGACCCTGACGCGCTGCGGCAGAGCGGTCGTGAGCAGGATCGCGGCGGCGCCGCCGACGGCGATGATCACCGGGTAGGCCCACGACAGGCCGGTGATCGTGCCGAGCACGACCAGCTCGGTGACGATGCCGGCGACGATCGCCACCGGCGCCAGGATCCGCGTCGCGCGCTCGCCCTCGGCGACGCCAAACGGCCGCGGCAGCATCTGGCCGACGCCGGCTCCCACGAGCGCGGCGGCAAACGGGGCCACCATCGAGACGTAGTACGGATGGAAGATGCCACTGGCGAAGCTGAACACCACGCCGACGGTCAGCAGCGCGCCACCGACGACCATCAGCCACGCGGTGCGCGGATCGCGCCGGCGCAGGCGGGTCAGCACCAGGATCCCGATCCCGGAGACGAGCGCGAAGCCGAGCAGCCACCCGGCCTGGTTGCCGAGCGCGTCGTTCAGAAGACGCAAGACGCCGGTGTTGCCGCCGAACAGGCTGCTGCCGCCGCCCGGCCCACCGCCGGCACCGCCGGCCGGCCCGCCGGTCTGACCCGCCACCCGGCCGACGCCGTTGTACCCGAAGATCAACGACCAGACGCTGTTGTCGGACGTGCCCGAGATCCAGGGG
Organism: Solirubrobacteraceae bacterium; assembly: GCA_035552615.1. Taxonomy (GTDB): domain Bacteria; phylum Actinomycetota; class Thermoleophilia; order Solirubrobacterales; family Solirubrobacteraceae; genus Palsa-465. Next base: position 16,711 of record DASZLC010000194.1, on the reverse strand, counting down.
CGGTCGCTGGCCGGCGTCAGCGTCACGAGCAGCGGCCAGGCGGCGCTGACCGCGAGCATCGCCACGCCGGCGGCGAGCAGCTGCCGGATCGTCCGCAGATTGCCCCGCACGCCCGTGCCAGGCGTCCAGCGGCACCAGATCCACGCCAGCGCAATGCCCGGGACGATCATGAAGGCGACGAGCATCTTCGTCTCGAAGCCGAGTCCGATCGCAACGCCGCATAGCACGAGCCACTTCGTCCGACCGGTCTCCAGCGCTCGCAGGGCCAGCCACACGGCCGCCACGCAGCACAGCACGAGCAGCTCGTCGGGGTTGTTGTGGCGACTGACCGCGACGATCACCGGCGTCGTGGCCAGCGCCAGCCCGCCGACGAAGCCGGCCAGGCGGCCGAAACGCCGGCGCACGAGGTCGTACAGCAGGACGGTCGCGGCGACGCCCATCAGCGCCTGCGGGACGAGCATGCTGAGCGAACTGAACCCGAAGATCCGGGCCGACAGCGCCTGGACCCAGAGCGACAGCGGCGGCTTGTCGACCGTCATCAGCCCGCTCGGGTCCATCGACGCGAACAGGAAGTTGTGCCAGCTGGAGGCCATCGAGCGGACGGCGGCGCTGTAGTACGTGTTGGCCCAGCCGTTGATGCCCAGGCCCCACAGGTTCAGCACGCCGGCGACGGCGACCAGGCCGTAGACCTCGGGGAGTGCCAGCGCGCGGGCGCGCAGCCGCGATCGCGTGCGGGTGTCGGCCGCGCCCGGGCGCGGCAGCGAGAACGTGCTCATCCGGGCGCGCTACGGCTGGTCGGGGGCGCGGTGGCTCTCGGCGTAAGCGCCGGCGGCGGCGACGGCGCCGACAGCGCCGAGCGCCAGGCCGAGAAGGGTGCGGGTGATCGTGCGGTGCATGTGGTTCATGAGCCGGAGCATCAACCAGGGCGCCAAGACGGCCCGAAGACGTCCGTAAGCCGAACGTAGGGACCTCAAACCGGCGCCGACGGCTCGCTCGCCCGCCCCGCGGCGATGGCCAGCGCCCCGAGCACGCCGGCGACGCCGATCGCGACGACCAGCCGGTCGGCGAACAGCGCCAGCAACAGCAGCGCCACCAGCCCGGCCAGCGCCCGCGCCGGGGGTCGCAGCTCGCCGCGGCCGACGGTGCGCTTGAACAGCAGCAGACCCACGAGGTAGAGCGCGGGCCCGCCGAGCAGCGTCCCGCAGACGATGGCGCTGGCGGGGCCGCTCGGTTGCTCGATCGTCAACCGGATCGCCACGGCGAGGACGATCACGCCCGCGACCATGATCGCGTGCGCGTAGGCGTAGCCGGCCCGGCCGAGCCGGGCGGCGTCGGCCGCCGAGGACGAGATCGCCTTCGCGCCCTGCTCGGCGTGGTGGACGAAGTAGGCCGCCCACAGCGAGGCGGTGGCGACGAACCCGGCGACGAACGCCACGTCGACGCCGACCGACCCGGGCGCGCCGGCGAAGCTGGCGCCGACCCGCAGCACCGACTCGCCGAGCGCGATCAGGAGCACGAGCTGGCAGCGTTCGGCCAGATGGGCTCCCGCCAGCGTCCAATCTTGAATCGGCGTCGAGCCGTACTTCGGCAACGTGAACCCGTGGATCGGGGCCCCGAGGTCAAGCGCGATCGCCACGACCCAGACGACGATCCGACCGTCGCCGCCGACCGCCGCGCCGGCCACCCAGGCGACGCCGGCGATCGCCGACCAGGCCAGTAGCTGGGCGTAGTTGCGCCGCATCCGCTCACCGGGCGCGAAGGCAAGCACCATGAAGCCGCTGCGGATCACCTGGATCGCCACGTACGCGAGGGCAAACGGCATGCCGCGCGCGCCGAAGGCGTGCAGGATCGCCGCCGACATGACGAGGCTGATGGCCATCAGCCCAAGCAGCAGCAACGTCACCCGCGGACGGTCGGGATCGATCCAGTTCGTGGCCCAGGCGGTGTAGTTCCAGGCCCACCAGACGGCGGTGAACAGCACGAGCGTCTGGATCGCCCCGCGGGCCGTCTGATGCATGAACAGGTAGTCCGACAGCTGCGTGATCGCGAACACGTAGACCAGGTCGAAGAACAGCTCCGTGTTCGTCACACGGACCGCCTCGTCCGGGCCACGCGCGCGCAGGACGCTCCCGATCACCACAGGTGCTTAGAGTACGTAGAACCCCCTTTTTCAGGAGCCCGAACATGTCAGCCAACAGCTTTGACGCGAAAGCCACCCTCACCGTCGGCGATCGCTCCTTTCAAATCTTCCGCCTCGATGCCCTGCAGTCGAAGTACGACGTCGCCCGCCTGCCGTTCTCGCTGAAGATCCTGCTGGAGAACCTGCTCCGCAACGAGGACGGCGAGTCGATCCGGGCCCAGGACATCGAAGCGCTGGCCCGGTGGAATGCCAACGACGAGCCGAGCCAGGAGATCGCCTTCACCCCCGCGCGCGTGGTGATGCAGGACTTCACCGGCGTGCCGGCGATCGTCGACCTCGCGGCGATGCGCGACGCGATGAGCGCGATGGGCGGCGACCCGGAGAAGATCAACCCGCTCGTGCCCGCGGAGCTCGTGATCGACCACTCCGTCCAGGTCGATGCGTTCGGCACGGCGGCGGCATTCCAGATCAACGCCGAGCGCGAGTTCGAGCGCAACAAGGAGCGCTACGCCTTCCTGCGCTGGGGCCAGGGGGCGTTCCACAACTTCAAGGTCGTGCCGCCCGACACCGGCATCGTCCACCAGGTGAACCTGGAGTATCTGGCCCGCGTCGTGTTCGTCGACGACAAGCGCAACCTCGCCTACCCGGACACGCTGGTCGGCACCGACTCGCACACCACGATGATCAACGGCCTTGGCGTGCTCGGCTGGGGCGTCGGCGGCATCGAGGCCGAGGCGGCGATGCTCGGTCAGCCGATGTCGATGCTGATCCCCCAGGTGCTCGGTTTCAACCTCCACGGCAAGCTGCCCGAGGGCGCGACGGCCACCGATCTCGTGCTCACGGTCACCGAGATGCTGCGCCAGAAGGGCGTCGTCGGCAAGTTCGTCGAATTCCACGGCGGTGGACTGGCGGGGCTGCCGCTGGCCGACCGGGCCACGATCGGCAACATGTCGCCCGAGTTCGGTTCCACGTGTGCGATCTTCCCCATCGACGCCGAGACGCTCCGCTACCTGGAGTTCTCCGGGCGTCCGCCAGAGCTGATCGCGCTCGTCGAGGCCTACGCCAAGGAGCAGGGGCTGTGGCACGACGACCACTCCGAAGCGGTCACCTACAGCGATGAGCTGGAGCTCGATCTGGCCGACGTCGTCCCGAGTATCGCCGGGCCGAAGCGCCCGCAGGACCGCGTCTCGCTGACCGAGTCCAAGGCGGCCTTCCGGATGGCGCTGGAGGGGATGCTGCCCGACGACGATGGTGAGGACGACGCGATCGCCGACTCGTTCCCCGCCAGCGACCCGGTCTCCACCCACGTCCCCAACGGCGACGGCCACGGCCCCCATGGCGGGACGGGCGGGGCGCAGGTGGCGGACCGCACGACGATCAACGCGCCGGTGACCCTGGAGGACGGCACCGAGACCGAGCTCGACCACGGCCACGTCGTGATCGCGGCGATCACCAGCTGCACGAACACGTCGAACCCGTCGGTGATGCTCGGCGCCGGGATCCTGGCCCGAAATGCGGTCCAGAAGGGCCTGAAGGTGAAGCCGTGGGTGAAGACCTCGCTCGCCCCGGGCTCGAAGGTGGTCACCGAGTATCTCGATCGCGCCGGGCTGACGGAGTACCTCGACGAGCTCGGCTTCAACCTGGTCGGGTATGGCTGCACCACCTGCATCGGCAACAGCGGGCCGCTGCCCGACGAGATCTCCCAGGTCGTGAACGACTCCGATCTCGCGGTGGTCAGCGTGCTGAGCGGCAACCGCAACTTCGAGGGCCGGATCAACCCCGACGTGAAGATGAACTACCTCGCCTCGCCGCCGCTGTGCGTCGCCTACGCGCTGGCCGGGAGCATGGACGTCGACCTCTACGAGGACCCGCTGGGTGAGGACCGTCACGGCGAGCCGGTGTTCCTGAAGGACATCTGGCCGAGCGAGGCGGAGGTCGGACAGATGATCGAGGAGGCCGTGCGGTCGGACATGTTCCGCAAGAGCTACGGCGAGGTGTTCGACGGCGACGAGCGCTGGAACAGCCTCGAGGTGCCGACCGGCGAGAGCTTCGCCTGGGACGAGCGCTCCACCTACGTGCGCCGCCCGACGTTCTTCGAGGAGCTGCCGCGTGAGCCCGAGCCGATCGAGAACATCGAGAACGCGCGCGTGCTGGCCGTGCTGGGCGACAGCGTCACCACCGACCACATCTCGCCGGCCGGCTCGATCAAGCGCGACGGCCCGGCCGCCAAGTACCTGAACGAGCACGGCGTGGAGGTACGGGACTTCAACTCCTACGGGTCGCGGCGCGGCAACCACGAGGTGATGATGCGCGGCACGTTCGCCAACATCCGGCTACGCAACGTGCTGGCGCCAGGCACGGAGGGAGGGGTGACGCTGTACCTGGACGACGCGGACACGCCCCAGATGTCGATCTACGACGCGGCGATGAAGTACATCGAGAACGACACGCCGCTGATCGTGCTGGCGGGCAAGGAATACGGCTCGGGCTCCTCGCGCGACTGGGCGGCGAAGGGCACGCGGTTGCTCGGCGTGCGCGCCGTCATCGCCCAGAGCTTCGAATGGATCCACCGCTCGAACCTCGTCGGCATGGGCGTGCTGCCGCTGCAGTTCAAGGACGGCGACTCGGTCGACTCGCTCGGTCTGACCGGCCGGGAGCGGTTCACGATCGAGGGGCTGTCCGGCGTCGACACGATCCCCCGGGAACTGACCGTCAACGCCGACGACACGTCGTTCTCCGTGACCGCCAGGATCGACACGCCGAAGGAGCAGCGCTACTACCAGCACGGCGGGATCCTCCAGTTCGTCCTGCGCCAGCTGCTGGACGCCTGATGGCGATCCCGGAGTTCTTCGAACGACTGCTCACGGCGATCGGGCCCTCCGGTCACGAGGTCGGAGCCGCCGAGGTGTGGCGCGACGGCTGCCGGGCGTTCACCGACGACGTCGGCGCCGACCACGTCGGCTCGTCGTACGCACGCGTGAACGGCACAAACAATGGTCCGACGCTGGCGATCGTCGGGCACATCGACGAGATCGGCGTGCACGTCACCCACATCGACGACGACGGCTTCCTGCGCTTCGGGCAGGTTGGCGGCTGGGACCCGATCCAGCTCGTCGGCCAGCGGATCACGCTGCTGAGCAAGGGCGGCCCGGTGACGGGGGTGATCGGCAAGAAGCCGATCCACCTGATGAAGGACGAGGACCGCAAGCAGGTCCCGGAGCTGAAGTCACTGCACATCGACATCGGCGCGGCGTCGGGCGAGGAGGCCCGGGGACGCGTGCGGATCGGCGACGTCGGCGTCGTCGCCGTGAGCCCGATCGAGCTGCCGAACGGCCGGATCGTCTCGCGCGCGCTCGACAACCGTGTCGGCTGCTACGTGGCGGCCGAGGCGGCGCGGCTGGTGGCGGAGGCGGGCGGCGCCCCCGGCGACGTCGTGGCGATGGCCGTGGCCCAGGAGGAGACGACGTTCGCCGGCGCGCGCACGAGCGCCTACGCCTTCGAGCCCGATCTGGCGATCGCCGTCGACGTCACCTTCGCCACCGACCAGCCGGGCGTCGATGTCGGCGAGATCACCAAGCACGAGCTCGGCTCTGGCGCGGTGATCGCGCGCGGGACGACGCTTCACCCGGTCGTCTACGACGGGCTCTACGACGCCGCCGAGGCCGCCGGGATCGCCGTCACGGTCGAGTCGATGGGGAGGGGCACCGGTACCGACGCCGACGCGATCCACATCAGCCGCGCCGGGATCCCCACCGGCGTCGTGTCGGTGCCCTTGCGGTACATGCACTCGCCGGTGGAGCTGGTGGCGCTCGCCGACGTCGACGCCGCCGCGGCGCTGATCGCCGCCTTCGCGCAGCGACTCACCCCCGGGATGAGCTTCGGGCGATAGGCGATCTGGAGTGCTGCTGCTGTTCGACATCGATGGCACGCTGCTGCGCGGCGCCGCCGAAGCCCATCGCGACGCGATCTACGCCGCGCTGCACGCGGTCCACGGCGTCGACGCCGCCCGCGTGCCGTCGGTGGCGACCGCAGGCCGCACCGACGGCGAGATCGCGCGCGCGATACTCCTCGTCGCCGGCGTCTCGGCGACCGCGATCGACGAGCGCGCCGATGACGTGCGCGCGGAGTGCTGCCGCGCCTACGCCGAGCTCTCACAGGCCGACCTGTCGCACACCGTGCTGCCGGGCAATCGCGAGCTGCTGCAATGGTGCACGGCGCAGCCGGCGGTGAAGCTCGCGCTCGTCACCGGCAACTACGAGCCGGTCGCGCGGATCAAGCTGACCCGCGCCGGCCTTGGTCACTTTTTCCCGGCCGGCCAGGGCGGCTTCGGCTCGGACTGCGAGGACCGCGCGGCGCTCCCCCCGATCGCGCGCCGGAGGGCGGGCTCCGACGGGATCTCCTACCCCCGCGCGCGGACGATCGTGATCGGCGATACGCCGCGCGACATCGCCTGCGCCCACGCCGACGGCCTGCGTTGCCTGGCCGTCACCACCGGCCCGGTCGATCCCGCCGAGCTGGTGGCGGCCGATCACGTGGTCGACGATGCCGGTGAGCTGCGCGCGCTGCTCCAGGACGCGCTGCACGCGTCGCGGTAGGTACCGTTCTCCACATGACAGCGAGAGAGAAACCGACCGTCGCCATCCCGTACGGTCAGGATCCGTCCTACCAGCTTGAGCTGGAGGACATCGAGCTGGGCACGGGTGACGAGGCGGGCGCGGGCAAGATCGTCGAGGTCCACTACGTCGGCGTGTCGTGGAAGAACGGCAAGCAGTTCGACGCATCCTGGGACCGCGGGGACACGTTCAAGTTCGCGCTCGGCAAGGGCCAGGTGATCGCCGGCTGGGATCAGGGAGTGGCCGGGATGAAGGTTGGCGGCCGGCGGCGGATCACGATCCCGCCGATGCTCGCCTACGGCAAGCGCGGCGCCGGCGGGGTGATCGGGCCCGACGAGACGCTGGTGTTCGTCGTCGATCTGATCTCCGTGCGCTGAGGACTCCGGTCAACCCGCTCCAGCCGCCACGGCGATCGCGTCGAGGTCCGAGCTGAGGACCAGCCGCCCGTCGCTGCCCGCGGCGAGCCGGCGCGCCAGCGCGGCGTGCGCGTTCTTGACCGCGACGACGGCGGTCCGTCGCGATCCGTTCAGCGAGGCGCGGTTGCCCAGGCTGACCTGCGGAGGCGGGAGGCTCGGCCACTGCACCGCGCGGAGCCCGCCCGCCGCCAGCGCGCGGGCCAGCGTCGCCGAGCGGTAGTACACGACGTGGTTGAGTGGCCCCAGCTCGACGTCGTCGCCGAGCAGGCGGCGGCGGGCCGCGTATGTGGGATACACCCACGCCTCGTTCGGCGTGCGAATGAACACGCGTCCGCCGGGCGCGAGGCGGCCCGCGATGGCGCGCAGGAACGGGATCGGATGGAAGACGTGCTCCAGGACGTCCCAGCTCGTGATCAGGTCGAACCGGGCGTCCTGCGCGATCGCGGAGCCGAGCTCGCCCGTGCGCACGCGCTCGTCCCCGACGCGCTGCCGGGCGGAAGCGGTCCATGCCACCGAGGTATCGCACCCGTAGGCGTCCCAGCCCGCGGCCAGCGCCCGCTCGACGAAGAAGCCCAGCCCGCAGCCGACGTCGAGCAGCCGGCCGGCGGCCGCCGGCGGATGGGTGGCCAGAAAGCGGGCCTGCGCGAGCTCCCGCGCCCGGCCGTAGAACGCGAGCGCGCCGGGGTCGAGATCGTCGTCGTGCCACGCGTTGCGCTGCGCCGCGACGTAGTGCTCCTCGGTGATGTCGCTGAACAGCGTCGTGCAGGCCGAGCAGCGCACGTACCGCTCCCCGGCCTCGTGCCACGCCGGCCGCGCCCGCGCCGCCCCGCACACCGGACATGGTCGTCGCAACCGCACTGCGCGCGAGGCTACCGCGGGCGGCAACCGGGTCCGCCCGACCGGTACCGTCCGGCGATGCTTCAGTACGCCTCGCGGGAGCTGCGGCTGATCGGCTCCGGGACCCGCTGGCGCGACCGCGCCAGCCTGGTCGAGATGAGCGCTCGGCTGCATCTGGCCGCCCGCGGACAGATCCTTCCTGGACACACGCGCGAGTTCGATCTCCAGCTCCAGGGGCTCGCGCTGCGAGTGCGAGCTGATGACTTCGTTCTCTTCGAGGTTCTCGGCTTCGGCGGCTACGACATCGACTTCGCCCCGCTCGGCAGCGTGGCGACCGTGCTCGATGTCGGCGCCAACGTCGGGCTGGCGTCGCTCTACCTGGCGTCGAAGTTCCGCGACGCCACGTTCTTCTGCGTCGAGCCATCCGGGCCCTCGCACGCCCTGCTGGTTGAGAACCTGCAGCGCAACGCGATCCGTGCCCGGGCGGTCCGTGCCGCGGCCACCGCGGAGCCCACTCGCGTCACGGTGGCGGAAGGCCGGCATCCGGGGCTCACCCGCGTCAGCCAGAACGCCGGCACGGCAGGCGACCACGTCGCCGGGCTGACGATCGACGCCCTCCTCGACGCCGGGGGGTTCGCCCGCGCCGACCTGATGAAGCTCGACATCGAGGGCGGGGAGCAACAGTTGCTCGAGGTTGCCTCGAGCTGGCAGGAGCGCGTCGGAGCGATCCTGATGGAGGTCCACGCGCCGCTGACCGTCGAGGCGGCCACGCGGCAGCTGGCGCCCTTCGGCTATCGACCGCTACGCCGTCGCAACGAGGCCGAGTTCGCCGACCTGCTGTTCGTCTCGCGCTGACGCCCGATCAGGTGGCGCTGCTAGGTTGGCGCGCATCGCCCGTGCGCTCCACCGTCTCCTGCGCTTCGTCGGGACCGGCCGGATCGCCGCCCTCGCCGTGTGGGCGCTCGTGCCCATCGGGGGGGTTGCCCGCGGGGCGACGCGCTTCACCGTGCCCGCCCGGGCCCGGCAGCTGATCGTCGTCTCCAGCGCGACGCGCGACCCCCCGGGCGACGTGGCGACCCTCCGCGCGTACGTGCGCGCGGCGTCGGGCTCACGATGGCGGCCGGTCCTCGGCCCGTGGCCGGCCGAGATCGGCTACGGGCACCTGAGCGGCGACCGGCACGAGGGCGACGGCTCCACGCCCACCGGCGTGTACGGGCTGGGGGCGACGATCTACGGCAACGACCCGGTCCCGCGCGGCCTGCACTACCGCTACCACCGCCTGGTGTGTGGTGACTGGTGGGACGAGGATCCGTTCTCGCCCCAGTACAACCACTTCGTGCACGTCACGTGCGGCGTCACGCCGCCGTTCGCACCCGGCTCGGAGGCGGTGTGGACCGAAACGACGGCCTACCCCTACTTTGCCGTGATCGACTTCAACACCGACCCGGTGCGCGGCGGTGCGGGCGCTCCGGGCTCGGGCATTTTCCTGCACAGCTGGGTCGGAGGCCCGACGGCCGGCTGCGTCGCCGTGCACGAGGCGAACCTGCTGGCACTGCTGCGCTGGCTGCGGCCGGCCGAGCGCCCGGCCATCGAGATCGGGACCGCCGCTGAGGTCTAGCTGCGGACGAGCTTCTTGTACGTGATCCGCTTCGGGCGGTCGGCGTCGTCTCCGAGCTGCTCGTGGCGGAACGCCTCGTAGGCGTCGAAGTTGCCCTCGAACCAGCGAACCTGCGAATCGCCCTCGAAGGCGAGCACGTGGGTGGCGATCCGATCGAGGAACCAGCGATCGTGGGAGACCACCACGGCGCACCCGGCGAACGACAGGAGCGCCTCCTCCAGCGCGCGCAGTGTGTCGGTGTCGAGGTCGTTGGTCGGCTCGTCGAGCAGCAGCAGGTTCCCGCCCGAGCGCAGCAGCTTGGCCAGGTGCAAGCGGTTGCGCTCTCCGCCGGAGAGCTTCGCGACCTTCTGCTGCTGGTCGGTCCCCTTGAAGTTGAAGCCGCCGACGTAGGCGCGGCTGTTGATCGTCCGGTCTCCCAGCGTGATCATGTCGTGGCCGCCGGAGACCTCCTCCCAGACCGTCTTGGCCGGGTCCAGCGCGTCGCGCGACTGGTCGACATAGGCCAGCTCGACGGTGTCGCCGAGCCGCAGCGAGCCGGCGTCCGGCTGCTCCTGACCCGTGATCATCCGCATCAGCGTGGTCTTGCCGGCGCCGTTCGGGCCGATCACGCCAACGATGCCGCTGCGCGGCAAGGTGAAGGAGAGATCGTCGATCAGCAGGCGGTCGCCGTACGCCTTGCGCAGGCCCTTCGCCTCGATCACCACCTCGCCGAGCCGCGGGCCCGGTGGGATGTGGATCTGGACCTGATCCAGCTTCACGTTGCGATCCTCGGCCAGCAGCGCCTCGTAGGCCTTCAGCCGCGCCTTGTTCTTGGTCAGCCGGGAGCTGGCGTTCATGCGGACCCACTCCAGCTCCTGGTCGATCGTCCGCTTGCGGCTCGATTCCTTGCGCTCCTCCTGCTCCAGACGGGCGCGTTTCTGCTCCAGCCAACCCGAGTAGTTGCCCTGGTACGGGATGCCACGGCCGCGATCCAGCTCCAGGATCCAGCCGGCGACGTTGTCCAGGAAGTAGCGATCGTGGGTGATCGCCACCACGGTGCCGGGGTAATCCAGCAAATGGCGCTCCAGCCACGCCACGGACTCGGCGTCGAGATGGTTGGTCGGCTCGTCGACGAGCAGCAGGTCGGGCTGGCGCAGCAGCAGCCGGCAGAGGGCCACGCGACGGCGCTCGCCGCCCGACAGGGTCGTGACGTCGGCGTCCGACGGCGGGCAGCGCAGCGCGTCCATCGCCACCTCCAGCGTCGTGTCGAGGTTCCACCCGTCGACGGCGTCGATCCGCTCCTGAACCCGAGAGAACTCGTCGGCGGTCTCCTCCGAGTAGTTCATCGACAGCTCGTTGAAGCGGTCGAGCAGCGCCCGGATCTCGGCGACGCCGTCCTCGACGTTGCCCTTCACGTCCTTCGCCGGGTCGAGCTGGGGCTCCTGGTCCAGCATGCCGACCGTCGCCCCTGGGGCGAGCTGGGCCTCGCCGTCGAACTCGGCGTCGAGCCCGGCCATGATCTTCAACAGCGTCGACTTGCCGGCGCCGTTGTAGCCGAGCACCCCGATCTTGGCCCCGGGCAGGAACGACAGCGAGATGTCCGTGAGGACCTCTTTGTCCGGCGGGAACCGGCGGTTCAGCTTGTGCGTGGTGAAGATGTACTGGGCGGCCATCTCTCCTCAGGATAGGGCGGCCGGCATCACTAGGCTTGTCAGGAGCGACGAACGAAAGGCAGATCCGATGGCAAAAGTGGTCTACACGGCAGAGGCGACGGTGACCGGCGGCCGCGTCCTGGGACACGGCGTCAGCAGCGACGGCGAGCTCGACGTCCAGCTCCGCCCGCCCGGCGAGGGTGGCGGCACGAACCCCGAGCAGCTGTTCGCGGTCGGCTACGCCGCCTGCTTCGAGGGCGCCCTCGGGGTCGTCGGCCGGCGCGAGAAGGCAGAGGTCGGCGACGTCAGCATCGAGAGCAGGGTGAGCCTCGTGACGACCGAGGATCACGCCTACAACGTGGCCGTCGAGCTGGCGGTAACACTCCCGCAAGTCGAGGACATCGAGGCGGCCAAGCGGATCGTTGCGGCCGCGCACCTCGTCTGCCCGTACTCGAATGCCACCCGCGGCAACATCGACGTATCGCTGACGGCGAACGGCGAGCCCGTCGACTGAGCCGGCCACTCATCCCTCCGGCTGCCAGCCGCTGACGACCCAACCGCCCGGCTGCTCGCGCACCGTGGCCACGGTGATGTGCCAGGCGGGCGCCAGCCCCTGGTAGGCATCGCTGGCGCTGGCGCTGGTCGACTCGCGGGTGACCACGACGTACCGCTCCGGCTGCCCGCGCAGCGGCGCGATCGCTTCCACGCTCCCGTGGTTGGCGATCCCGCTGCGGTGCAGCTCATAGTCGCCGGCCGTCCCGCCGGCGGCCAGCTGCATCGCCGAGCGCGCCTGCCCGACGCTCGCCAGCGCCAGCGCCTCCAGGTCACGGGTCACGCTCGCCGCGTTCCAGTTGATGTACGCCGTCGCGAACGTGGTGATCGCCCGCTCGGCGCTCAGCCTCCCCGGCGCGCGCTCGGACGGCGGCGCCGGCGCCGGGTATTCGTGCGTCGTCTCGGCGGTGGCGACGCGGGCGCTCGGCCCGGCCGCGACGCCGATCGGGCTGCAGGCCGCCAGCACCACGCCGGTGAGACCGGCCACCAGGGCCGCTGGCGCAACGCGGCTCACAGACCCTCCGGATGACGCGCGATGAACCCGGCGGCGCCGCGGATCAGCGGATGCCAGCCGATGCCGGCGCTGCCGTCGCCGGGACCGGCGGCGTTGTGGGTGTCCCACCGCAGCCCGGCAACGTACATGAACACGTGATCGGCGCTGGCGTAGATCGTGACCCAGCGCCCCGGTCCCGGTTCGCCGAACGACTCCAGCGTCCCCGACGCGGCGTCGTAGTTCACTGGCAGAAGCCCGCCGCCGTAGAGCAGGTGCTCGACGCTGCTGGAGCAGTCGTAGGTCGAGGCGAGCTGGTCAAGCGGGATCCCGTGGCCGCCGCCCCAACGGTAGGGCTTGCCGACGATCTGATCGCCCGCCGCGATCATCCCCTTCACCGCCGCCGGGGCGTCCGCCGGAGCGGCCGCCTGCCCGTCGGGCATCAGCTGGGCGCGTGCCCCGGGTGTCACGGGGACGACGCCGGCCGGGACGGACGCGCACGAGCCGCCGCTCGCCCCGCCAGCGCCGCTGGCACCAGTACCACCGGCGATCGCGTTCTGCGGCGCCTGCCCGAGGGCCGCGGCCGCGCCGGTCGACGGCGGCCGCTCAACCCGCACCGCCCCCGACCAGAGGCCGTCCTCGTAGGGAATTCCCAGCCGCCCGGCCAGCTGCCACCAGAGGTCGATCACTCGGGGGAGGCCGGCCACCGGCCCGCCGCCCAGCCCGAAATCCCGCTTGTAGGCGATCGCCGAACGCTTTCCCCAGGTGATCCGCAGCGGCGTCATATACGGCAGGCCGCCCATCGCCGTGGCCGTCTGAAAGGTCGTGCCGCCGAGCTCGGCGTAGCTGTCGGGATCGGCGAGGAGGCTCACCCCCATCGCCCCGACGGTTCCGCTGAGCGGGTCTCCGGGACCGCCGTATTCGCTGGCGCCGACCTCCTGCCCGGTGCCGGGCGGTCCGAGCGCGATCTCGCCGGGCGCCGTGGTGGCGCCGCCACAGCTCTGGCCGGAGGTCTCGGTGCCGAGGAGGGCCAGCATCACGATCCCGAGCAGTCCGAGCAGCAGTGCGCCGAGTGCGACGAGCGCGCTCGCGGCGCGGCGGCGTGTGCGTCGGGCTCCGGTGGTCATGCGCGCACCGTAAGCCCGCGGCGGGCCCGTCCGGCCCGATTGATGCGGACTTGTCACACAGTTGGTGCGGTTTCGGTACGCCCCGTGGCGTTCACGTGACGTCTCGGCCGCGGCGCTAACGTAGTCACGTCATGCCCCGGATCCTCGATGTCGAACAGGCACTTCTGCTGCTCGAGCTCGAACCACCGTTCGACCAGCGCACCGTCCAGCTCGCCCGCCGCCGCATGGCCAAGCGCTGGCACCCGGACATCGCCCCACCGGGGCGCCAGCACGAGCACCAGCGCCACCTGCAGGCGATCAACGAGGCCGCCGACCAGCTGGAGCAGCTCGCCGAGGGGTCTCGCGGAGGCAAGGTCAGCGCCAACGCGGTGAAGGTCTCGGCCGCCGCCGCTCGCCGCGCGCGTGAGGAGGAGGGCCGCCGCGCCTACGAGGCCGAGCAGCGCGCCAAGGCATCGGCCGAGGACCGCGCCAAACACGATCCGTTCGGGTCGCGCGTGCCCGATCATTCGGTCGTCCACCGCTACGCCCGCTGCCTCTCCTACCCCGAGTGGGGGGTCGGCACGGTCAGCGGGATCTACTTCTCGGGCGAGGGCGACGACACGCAGCAGTGGGCCCGGATGTCGTTCGCCGTCGGCGTCCGGACGATCCCGGCCGGCTCCTTGCAGTTCGTCGACTTCTCCAGGCCCGACGCGGGGGCCGATCGCGTCCAGCGGTTCATGACCGCCGCCCAGCACGCCCTGGCCGAGGGCAACTCCGAGCTGGCCGCCCAACGGCTCGTCTACGCCCGCGACGCCGAGCCCAACAACCCGGTCGTGCTGCGGCTGCTGACCGTCGCCTTCTGGCAGGCCGGGAATCTCCCGGCGGCCGGCCGCGCCGTGCGCGACTGGGCCCGCGTCGAGACCGACCGCGTCACGCCCGAGCGCTTCGCGTCGCGGATCTACGAGGACATGGGCGCACTCGACCTTGCCTGCGATGCCGCCCAGCGCGCCGCCGACCGGGCGCCCTCTGACGCCGCCACGTGGGAGCGGCTCGGGCGCCTGCGGCTGCGCGTCGGCGACCGTGCCGCGGCGATCGCCGCGCTGGAGCGGGCGCGGCTGATCGAGCCGACCGTCGATGGGCTGCTCGACCTGGCGCTCGCCTACCACTTGGCCGGCGACGTCGGCGCCGAGGTCTCGACGGCCGAAACGGCAACCCGACTTGACCCGGAGTCCCAGCGCGCCTGGAGCGCGTACGCGCACGCGCTGGCTCGCACCGAGCGCGTGAGCGAATGCGTCGCGGTCTGTCAGCGCGCCCTGGCGCTCGGCGACTCTGCGGAGGTCGCCGACCTGCTGGAGCGCGTCCAAGCCGAGGCTCCGCGGAGCCTGGCGCAGCGCAGCGCCGCCTGACGGCTACGGACTGGCGACCGAGCCCTCGCGCCCGCACACCGGGCACGAGTCGCCGGCCTCGAGCGGGCGCCCGCCACACATCGGGCAGTCCTCGACCCGATCGAGCACACCGAGCAGCTCCCCGACCCGGCAGACGAGCAGCTTCTCCTCCTCGACCTCGACCCACACGCCGGCCGAAGCCGGAAACACGACGTGGTCGCCGGGGTTGACGGGCATCTGCACGCCGACGTGATCCCACCAGTCGAGTCCCGGACCGACGGCGAGCACGATCCCGTGCTGCGGCGGCGGCTCGTCGCTGCCCGCAGGAACGAGCAGGCCCGAGCGCCTGACCCGGTCGGGGTCGAGCTCCTTGATCACGATCCGGTCAAACAGAGGGCGAAGCTGGTTTCTCATTCTGAGCAGGGATGATACGAACACGGCGGTCGCTGTCCGCGCGGACGCGTAGCCTGCCCCCCTCGATGCGCCTGCTCGTCGCCCGCTGCGAAGTCCGTTACTCGGGTCGGCTCGACGCCCTGCTGCCCGAGGCGTTGCGGCTGATCATGGTGAAGGCCGATGGGTCGGTGCTCGTGCATGCCGATGCCGGTGGCTATAAGCCCCTGAACTGGATGACGCCGCCGACGGTGATCGAGGAGTCCGACCAAGAGATCGTGGTCCGCAAGCGCGCCGGCGCGACCGAGGACCGCCTGACGATCGCGATCGCCGAGGTGCTGTCCGACGTGACGCACGAGATGGGCTCCCCGGACGAGGACACGGCGCTGTCAAAGGACGGCGTCGAGGCGCACCTGCAGGAGCTGCTGGCCGAGCAGCCGCACTGGTGTGGCGAGGGCCTGCGGCTGGTGCGGCGCGAGTGGCCGACGGACATCGGGCCCGTCGACCTGATGTGTCGCGACGGCGACGCGGAGTGGGTGGCGGTCGAGATTAAGCGGGTGGCCGGGATCGAGGCGGTCGAGCAGCTGACGCGCTACCTGGAGCGGATCCGGCTCGACCCGGCGTTCGCCTCGTGCCGCGGCGTGCTGGCGGCGCAGGCGATCAAGCCACAGGCGCGGGTGCTGGCCGGTGCGCGCGGGATCGATTGCGTCGAGGTCGAGCTGGCCGTGCTGCGCGGCGAGCGCGAGCCCGAACTGCGATTGTTCGCGGCATGAACGGAGAACCGGCAGTCCTCACAGAACGTCGCGAGCGCGTGCTCGTGATCACGCTCAATCGTCCCGACCAGCGCAATGCCGTCAACGGCGCTGTCGCCCAGGGGATCAACGCCGCGCTCGACGAGCTCGACGCCGACGCCGAGCTGACCCTCGGCATCCTCACCGGCGCCGGCAAGGGCTTCTGCGCCGGCATGGACCTCAAGGCCTTCGTGGCCGGCGAGTCGCCCCACGCCGGCGATCGCGGCTTCGCCGGGATCACCAGGCGGGCGTCGGTCAAGCCGCTGATCGCCGCCGTCGAGGGGTTTGCCGTGGCCGGCGGTCTCGAGGTGGCGCTGGCCTGCGACCTGATTGTGGCGGCGCGCGGCGCGCGGCTCGGCATCCCGGAGGTCAAGCGCTCGCTAATCGCCGCCGGCGGCGCCCTGCTGCGCCTCCCGCGCGCTCTGCCTCGCAACGTGACCATGGAGCTGGCCCTGACCGGCGAGCTGATCGAGGCCGAGCGGGCGCACGCCCTGGGCCTGGTCAACCGCCTGGCCGAGCCGGGGCAGGCCCTGACGACGGCCCTGGAGCTCGCCCGGCAGATCGCCCAAAACGGTCCCCTGGCGCTGGCCGCCACCAAGCGGATCCTGACCGAATCAGCCGACTGGCCTGAGTCCGAGTTCTTCGATCGCCAGGCCGAGATCGCCGATCCGGTGAGCGCCTCGGAGGATGCGCGCGAGGGGGCCACGGCATTCGCCGAGAAGCGGCCGCCGGTGTGGAAGGG
>DASZLC010000193.1:0-2354 GCA_035552615.1 Solirubrobacteraceae bacterium | reverse complement strand
CCCGTCCGCTGCGCGGCTGGGAAAGATCCCGGTCCTACTTCCGAGTTGGCGTGACCCGCGGCTGAAGCTGTCGGTGGTGATCATCTCGCTCCAGGTCCTGGGGCAGACGGTGCTCGGATTCAAGGTTTCGATCGCGCAGATCCTCGTCACCGTGGCGGCGTGCGCGGTGGTGGACACGGTCGTGGCGCTCCGGCGCCAGCGGATGCTCGTGTGGCCGGCGAGCGCGCTGCTCACCGGCAACAGCGTGGCGTTCATCCTGCGCGCGTCGGGGACCAAGCACGGTGATTGGTGGACCCTGCACGGGATCCAGTACTTCCTGCTCGCCGCCATGCTCGCCCTGCTCTCGAAATATCTCATCCAGGTCAACCGGCGCCACATCTTCAACCCGTCCAACGTCGGCCTGGTGTGGACGCTGTTGATCATCGGGCCGGTGCATGTGTTTCCGCAGTATTTGTGGTGGGGTCCGCTCGGCGTGCCCGTGGTGCTGGCGCTGTTGGTGATCTTCTTCGGCGCGGTGTGGATCCTGCGGTCGGTGGGGATGTTCGCCATGGCCGGGACGTTCTGGGGGACGTTCGCGGTGCTGATGGCCATCTTCGCCGTGACCGGCCGGAGCTTCATCGCCATCTGGCATTCGGGCCCGATCGGCGGCTTCTCGTACTGGCGGGACATCTGCCTGTCACCCGAGCTGCTGATCTTTGTCTTCTTCATGATGTCCGACCCCAAGACGACGCCCCGAACCCAGCTCGGGAAGGTCACCTATGGCGCGGCGACGGCGGTCGTGGCCGCCGCCCTGCTGTTCTGGGAGCCGACGGAGTTCGGGGTTAAGGTGGCCATCCTCGCGAGCTTGACGGTCGTGTGCGCGCTCGTGCCCGCCATCGACGCGATCGTCCGGCGCAGGCAGGCGTCGCTCGATGGCGCGGCTCTGGCGCCCGGATCGGCGCCGACGCCGTGGCCCTCCGTCCGCGACGCCCGCGGCTGGCGCAGCCCGGCCCTGGTCGCGGCCGCGCTGATCGCGATCGCCGCCCCGATCGACACGGTGGCGCTGACAGGGAACAAGCAAATCACGCTGATCGAGCAGGGCCTCACCGGCAACAAGAACGCGCAATAGGGCCACGATGGCCGACCGCGCCAAAACCCGCCGGCACCCGGGCAAGCCTGCGCCGACGCGACGCCCGGCGACGCCGGCTCCGGCGGCGATGGTCGTGTCGCCAGGCGACCTCTGGCCGTTTGCCGCGCTGGGAGTTCTCGGAGCGTGGACGATCGTCGTGCCCTACCTCGGCCGCGCCATCGGCATCGTCGTCAATGTTGTCTCGAAGGTCGAGATTGTCGACCACGTGGTGCCGGGAAGCATTGTCGCCGCGATCGGGACCTACCTTGCCGTGGCGGCCTATCGCGGCGCCCCACCCAAGCTATCGCGCCCGTTTGCCGGGGGCATGTGCTTCCTCGCCGGCTTCTGGGTACTGGCGACACATGTGTCGCTGGTAGCGCAGGCGGTGCAAGGCAAGGAAGCCTGGGGCTCGGCGCTCTGGCACGCCTGGACGTCGGTCCCGATCATCGGCCTGTCACTTTGGATCGTGCTCAAAGACGGGTGAGGGCGGCGGCGCGCCGGTAGCGTCGAGCTCGTTGAAGTGGCGCGTACTGCCGTCGGGCATCACGAGCCAGGTCTCGCCGTCGCGGGCCGCGGCCCCGACGGTCTCGATACCGAGCGCGGCGGCGGCGAGCAAATCGCCCGCGATGCGGTGCACGTCGCGGACGACGCCGATGTTGAAGAGCGACCTGATCTCGGTCGTGACGTCGCCGTCCCCGGCCCGGAGGACGACACGGAGATCCTGGCGAACCGCGAGGGCCGCGACGGTGATGGCGATGTTCTCGCCGTCGTCGGAGGTGATGGCCGCCAGCGCCCGCGCGTGGTCGAGGCTGAGCCTGGCGAGGAGGGTGCGCTCGCCGCCGGACCCGATCACGACGGGGATCTTGTAGTCGCGAGCGAGCGCGACCGACGGGGCCGACGGGTCACGCTCGACGGCAACGACGCCGATGCCGAGGCTGCGCAGCATCAGGCACAGACGCAGCCCCACCTGGCCGAGGCCGACGACGACGACGTGGTCCGAGCGCGGGATCGCGCGGCGGCCGACGATCCCCGTGAGGCGGCGATCGCGGAGTCGGTTGATGATCCCCGCCGTGAGGATGGCGACGAAGGCGAGCGAGGCGAGCATTAACAGCGCGGCGAAGAGCTTGTTCCCGGGACTCGCTCGGTCGACGGCGGCGTTGGAGCTGACGGTGACAAGTGCCTTGGTCGCGTCGTAGAACGCGTCCACTGGCCCTTGATGCAGCGCCACACCCGTGACCACGGCATC
>DASZLC010000192.1:0-32485 GCA_035552615.1 Solirubrobacteraceae bacterium | reverse complement strand
TGGAACAGCTCGACGAACCCCTCGTCGAAGCCGATCTGGCACATTCGCATCTCCGCCCCGCGGGCCCCGGTGATCTGGTCGGCCACCTCGCCACGGACGGTGTAGGGATCTACGAGGACGCGACCTCCCAGCGCGCTCAGGTAGAAACGGCGCGCAGAGTCAATATCGTCTACGCGTACCCCGACGTGATGGTAGGCACTTTGCATCAGCTGAGATTCTACTGACCGTTTGGTAGAAAAACATCGAGCCGTTAGGCTGGCGCGGTGCCCGATTCCCCCGTGGTCCTGATCCATCGAACCGAAGGGACGATCGTCGTTACGATCAACCGGCCAGAGACGCGTAATGCTATCAACGCCGCCGTGGCCGCGGCGATCGGCCACGCGATGGAGGAGCTCGACGGCTCCGACGATCTACGAGTCGGGATCCTGACCGGATCAGGGGGGTATTTCTGCGCCGGCATGGACCTGAAGGCGTTCGTGGCCGGAGAGTCCGCCTGGGCGGAGCGCGGCTTCGCCGGGATCACGCAGAAGCCCGCCGCCAAGCCGCTGATCGCGGCGGTGGAGGGCTTCGCGGTCGCCGGCGGGCTGGAGATCGCGCTGGCGTGCGACCTGCTGGTGGCGGCGCGCGGCGCGAAGCTGGGGATACCCGAGGTGAAGCGATCGCTGATCGCTGCCGGCGGCGGCCTACTGCGCCTGCCGCGGGTGCTCCCGCGCAACGTCGCCATGGAGCTCGCCCTGACCGGCGACCCGATCACGGCCGAGCGCGGCTTCGAGCTGGGGCTGGTGAACCGGCTCGCCGACCCTGGCGCTGCGCTCGATACGGCGCTGGAGCTGGCCGGCCAGATCACGCCGAACGCGCCCCTGGCGCTCGCCGGGACGAAGCGGATCCTCACCGAGTCGGTCGACTGGCCGGAGTCGGAGTTCTGGGCCAAGCAGCGCCAGATTGTCGGGCCGGTGGCCGGCTCCGAAGACGCTCGCGAGGGCTCGATCGCCTTCGCCGAGAAGCGCGCCCCGGTCTGGAAGGGCCGCTGAACCTAATCCCCCTCAGCGCCAAACGCGGTGGCGACGACGGAGCGTGCCCCACCGCGATTTCGGTGCTCGCACAGGTAGATGCCCTGCCACGTCCCGAGCGCGGGACGGCCGCGGGCGATCGGGATCGTGAGCGTCGGGCCGAGGAGCGCCGCCTTGACGTGGGCGGGCATATCGTCGGGGCCCTCCAGCGTGTGCGTCCAATATCCGGCTCGCTCGGGGACGGCCTCGTTGAACCAGCTCTCGAAGTCGCGGCGGACGTCGGGGGAGGCGTTCTCGTTCAGCGCCAGCGAGGCGGACGTGTGGCGGATCAGTAGGTGCAGCATCCCGACGTCGAGCCGCCGCAGCTCGGGCAGGGCGCCGAGCAGCTCCCCGGTGACGAGGTGAAAGCCGCGCGGCCGGGCCTCCAGCCGAATCTCCCGCTGCAGCCAGAACATCACTGTGGCAGGCGAGCGACGCGCATGTCGACCTTGTCCCCGCGGAACGGGATCCCCTCCCGGGCGAGCAGCCGGCGCTGGCGCTCGCCCTTGGCCAGCGAGCCATCGGCCCGGACGATGCGATGCCACGGAACGGCGGGGTCCTCGCAGGCGTGCAGCACCGCCCCCGCCCGCCGGGGCGCCCCGGGCGAGACGTCGCCGTAGCTGCGCACGAACCCCGGCGGGGTCGCGCGCACGCGCTGGAGGATCAACCGATCGCCGTCGCGGGCCATGCTCCCAAGGATGCCGCACCCGAAACTCCTCCGTCTGCAAGCCCGGTTGCAAGATCGCGCCCAGTGCCGCGGCAAGCCGAGACGAGCCGGAGCCCGTTGCTAAGGTCGCGCGCCGTGAGTCGTCTGCTGAAGCCGGCCGCTGCCGCCGCGGTCGCACTAGTCGCGCTCAGCCTTGCCCTGACGTCCGGCCCGGCCACCGGCGCTGACCTCGGCCAGCTGAACTCGGCCCTGGGGCAACAGCAGTCCCAGCAGCATTCGCTGTCGGCCAGCCTGACCCGTTTGTCTCAGCTGATCGGCTCGCTGGACGCGCAGATCTCGCTCGTGCGCGCGCGCGAGGCGGCGGTGCAGGCGCAGCTCGATACCGACAAGCAGCGTCTCGTCACCACGCGGGCGGAGCTGACCCGGGAGCAGGCGCGCCTGGCCCTGCTCAAGGCCCAGCTGGCCCATTCGCGCATGCTGCTGCAGAACCAGCTCGTCAGCGCCTACGAGAACCCCGCCCCAAACGTCGTCTCGGTCGTGCTGAACGCGCACGGCTTCAGCCAGCTGCTCGACCAACTCCAGTACCTCGGCGACGCCGAGCACCAGCAGCAGTCGATCATCACGTTCACGAAGCGGGCCAAGGCCGAGGCGCACGCCGCCGCTGTCAGGCTGGCCCAGCTCCAGCGGATCGAGCAGCAGACGACCGAGGCCGCGGCCCAGCGCGTCGCCGCGCTGGCCGGGATGAACTCGCTGTTGCAGTCGCGCCAGTCGGCGCTGGCCCGCGCTCAGAGCGCCCAGCAGGACGCACTCGCCGCCAGCCGCGCCCGCGGTCGCCAGCTCCAGGCCGACATCGCGCACGTCGAGGCCCAGCAGGCCGCGGCCGAGCGCGCCGCCGCCGCGGCCTCGAACAGCTCTCCCACGGCGCTCGGCCCGGCGCTCGGACCCTCGGGCGGCTGGGCCATCCCGTACGCGATCGTCCTGTGCGAGTCCGGCGGCCAGAACCTGACGCCCAACAGCGCCGGCGCCTCGGGCTACTACCAGATCATCCCGGGCACGTGGCGGCTGTTCGGCGGCACGGGCCCCGCGGCCTACCTGGCCTCGAAGGCCGAGCAGGACGCGGTCGCGTCACGGATCTGGAACAACGGCGCGGGCGCGTCGAACTGGGTCTGCGCCGGCATCGTCGGCATTCACTGAGCCCGCACGACCGGCGATTGTTCTCGGATAGCGACCACTATCGCCCAGCTCGCATCGCCCCGGGCACGCTCGCCGAGCTCCTCTCCGGTCTATTGAGCGGTGCGCCAGTCGGGCGTCAGAGCCGCGCGGTAATGGCGGCCCCGGGCGCTCAAGCGGTCGTAGTGGTCGAGCGCTTGGCCCGAGCCGAAGGCGACGCACGTCAACGGCGACTCGGCGCCGAACACCGGCATCCCCGTCTCCAGGGCGACCAGCTCGCTGAAGCCGCGGATCAGGGTCCCGCCGCCGGCGAGCAGGATTCCGTCGCGGGCGATGTCACTGGACAGCTCGGGCGGCGTCTCCTCCAGCGTGTCACGGATCGCCTGGATGATCTCGCGGACCGGGAGGGCGATCGCCTCGCGGACCTCCTCGCTGCGCAGATCCACCTGGGTCGGCAGTCCGGTGATGAGATGCCGCCCACGGACCGGATAGACCTGCTCGGGGTGCTGCGGGACGACCGAGCCGATCGCGATCTTGATCATCTCGGCCGTCTGTGAGCCGATCGCGAGCTTGTGGACGTTGCGCATCCAGCTGGTGATCGCCTCGTCCATCTCGTAGCCGCCGACCCGCGCGGAGCGGGAGATGACGATCGAGCCGAGCGAGATCACCGCTACCTCGCTGGTGCCGCCGCCGACGTCGACGACCATCCGGCCGATCGGCTCCTCGATGCCGATCCCGGCGCCAATGGCGGCGGCGATCGGCTCCTCAATCAGGTGCACGCGGCGGGCGCCGGCGGCCAGCGAGGCCTCCTCCACGGCGCGCTTCTCGACCTCGGTGACACCCGAGGGGGCGCACACGATCAGCCGCGGATGGACGGTGCGTCGGTCGATCACCCGGCGGATGAAGTAGCGGAGCATCGACTCGGTGACCTCAAAGTCGGCAATCACGCCGTGGCGCAACGGGCGGGTCGCCGAGATCGTCGCCGGAGTCCGGCCGATCATCCGCTCGGCCTCCAGTCCGACGGCGTGGACCTGGCCCGTCTCCAGATCGGACGCCACCACCGACGGCTCTGAGATCACGATCCCCCGACCGCCGACGTAGACGAGCGTGTTCGCCGTCCCCAGGTCGATCGCCATGTCGTGAACCCGCAGGCTCGGGGTGAAATGCCGCCGTGCGGTGTCCCGGCGAGAGCCGTCTCTACGGAGCCGCATCCGACTACTGTGTCAGATAGACGCTAACGCTCGCCGGGTGCCTTGCGCGGGTACTGCGAAACCTCGCGCTCCAGGTCGAGCGCGGTGGAGACGATGCGGTTCTGCTCGTGAGCATGGGCGATCGGGTAGCCCTCGCCCGAGGCGGCGCGCTCGGGGCGGCCGATGTAGCCGAAGTTCAGGTTGCCCGGCAGGATCTGCAGCAAGCGCGGGGACATGTACGCCCGGGCGCCCATGTTGCGCGGCTCCTCCTGGACCCAGACGACCTCCTTCAGCTTCGGATACATCGAGATCAGCTCCAGCAGCTCGTTCTGGGGGAACGGGTAGAGCAGCTCGACCCGGCCGACGGCGATGCTCGGCTTGTCCGCGCGACCTTCGTGCCCGATCAGGTCGTAGTAGATCTTGCCGCTGCACAGGATCAGGCGCGTGACCTGCGCCGGGTCGGCACCCGGCTCGGGCAGCACCGGGCGGAAACGGCCCTCGGCCAGCTCCGAGACGGCGCTCGTCGCCTGCGACAGGCGCAGCAGGCTCTTCGGCGTCATGATCACGAGTGGGCGCTGCTTGGCGATCCGCGCCTGGCGGCGCAGCAGGTGGAAGTACTGGGCCGGGGTCGTGCAGTTGGCAACCCGAATGTTGCCTTCGGCGGCAAGCTGCAGGAAGCGCTCGAGCCGCGCGCTCGAATGCTCCGGGCCCGAGCCTTCGTATCCGTGCGGCAACAGCAGCGTCAAGCGCGACGTCTGGCCCCACTTGGCCAGCCCCGGCACGATGAACTGGTCGATGATCACCTGGGCGCCGTTCACGAAATCGCCGAACTGAGCCTCCCAGATGACGAGCGTCTCCGGCCCCTCCTGCGAATAGCCGTACTCGAACCCGAGGCACGCCATCTCCGAGAGCGGGCTGTTGTGGAGCTCCATCGGCGCCAACGCGCCCGGCAGATGCTGCATCGAGCAATGCTCCTGGCCCGTCTTCGGATCGTGCAGAACGAGGTGGCGCTGGCTGAACGTGCCGCGCTCGGAGTCCTGACCGGTCAGGCGGATCGGGATTCCCTCGGTGAGCAACGAGCCAAACGCCAGGGCCTCGGCGTGAGCCCAGTTGATGCCGCCCTTCGGACCGAGCGCCACCCGGCGCTGCTCCAGCTGCTTGACCAGCTTCGGGTGGACAGTGAAGCCGTCGGGGACCGACAGCAGCTCCTCGTTGAGCACCTGTAGCCGGTCGGACGAGACCGCGGTGTTGACCTCCGGGGAGGGCGTGCGATCGAGCTGATACTCACCAGTCTGCTGGCGGATCTCCTTCGCCTGGACGATCCGCTCCTTCAGGGACGCGTGCTGCTCGGCGAGGACGGCCCACACCTGGTCGGTCATCTCCGTCGACTCCTGCTCGGTGACCACCCCCTGCTCGATCAGCTGCCGTGCGAACAGCTCGCGGACCGGCGGATGCTTCTTGATCACCGAGTACATCTCGGGTTGCGTGTAGGCGGGCTCGTCGGCCTCGTTGTGACCGAAGCGCCGGTAGCCGATCAGGTCGATCATCACGTCGTGGCCGAACTCCTGGCGGAAGGCGAAGGAGAGGCGCACCGCCGACACGCACGCGGCGACGTCGTCGGCGTTCACATGGATGATCGGGACGTCGAAGCCCTTGGCCAGGTCAGAGGCGTACGTGGTCGAGCGGGAGTCCTCCGGGTCGGTGGTGAAACCGACCTGGTTGTTCTGGATGAGGTGGATCGTGCCGCCAACCGTGTAGCCGTCGAGCGCCTGCAGGTTCAGCGTCTCGGCGACGACGCCCTGGCCGGGGAAGGCGGCGTCGCCGTGCAGGATCACGGGTACCGCGGAGTTCGTCTCCTGGTGGGCGTGCGGACCCTGGCGCGTCGTCTGCGCCGCCCGGGTGGCGCCCTGGGCGACAGGCGCGACGAACTCCAGATGCGACGGGTTCGACTCCAGCCGGACGATGATCGACTCGCCGTCGGGCAGCAGGTAGGAGCCCTGGGCGCCGTGGTGGTACTTCACGTCGCCGGTGCCGCCCTGGGGGATCGTGGTGATCGGCTCCAGCGTCGAGGAGCCCTCGAACTCGGCGAAGATCGAATCGTAGGAGCGTCCGAGGTTGTGGGCGAGCACGTTCAGGCGGCCGCGGTGGGCCATGCCGAGCACAACCTCGCGGGCCCCGCGCGCGGCTGACATCTGGATGATCTCGTCGATCATCGGCACCGTCATGTCGAGCCCCTCCACCGAGAACTGCTTCTGGCCGAGGTAGGCCTTGTGCATGAAGCGCTCCAGCGCGTCGACCTCGGTGAGCCGCTTCAGCAGCGCCTTCTGCTCGTCGGGATTCAGCGGGGTGCGGAAGGTGCCTGACTCGATCGCCTCGCGCAGCCACAGCCGCTGGCGGTGCGAGGCGATGTGCTCGATCTCGTATGCGATCGGCCCGCAGTACGTCTCGCGCAGGTGCGGCAGCGCGTCGGCCAGCGTCGCGCCGGGCACGTACATGCGCAGGATGTGGGCGGGGATGCGCGCCATCAGCGCGGGGGTCAACCCGAGCGGGCCGGGATCGAGCGCGGGGTCGTTCTCCGGTTCGCGGCCGAGCGGGTCAAGCCGCGCCGCGAGGTGGCCGTGGGTGCGATGCGCCTTCAGCAACGAGACGGCGGCCTGCACGGCCTGCAGCAGCTCCTCCGAGAGCTCGCCGCCAGGGGCCGCGGCCGCCGGCGCTGCCGGCTGGGCCGTCGCGGGCGCGGGCGAGACCGTCGCCGCCGCCGCGGCAGGAGCCGGAGCCGGCGGCAGCGCGGGCAGCGCCACGCCGAGATCGGCGAAGACCTTGTCGTAGAAGCCGTCCTCGCCCTGGAGGTAACCCTCGACGCGCTGGAGGAAACGACCCGATTCGGCGCCCTGGATGATCCGGTGGTCGTAGGTGGAGGTCATCGTCATGACCTTCTCCGCGCCGATCATCGCGCCGACGTTCCCGAGCCCGACGGGGTAGGCGATCGAGCCGGTGGCGACGATCGTGCCCTGCCCGACCATCAGCCGCGGCACCGAGGCGACCGTCCCGATCCCACCCGGATTGGTCAGCGAGATGTTGGCGCCGACGAGGTCGTTGGGGGTCAGCGAGTTCGTGCGTGCCTTGTCGACCAGCGCGTTGTAGGCGTCGAGGAAGCCGGCGAAGCTGAGTCGGCCGGCGTCGCGGATCACAGGGACCATCAGCGTGCGCGTGCCGTCCTTCTTCTCGACGTCGACGGCCAGCCCGAGGTTGGCGCCGCCGTCGTCGATCCGGTACGGCTTGCCGTCGATCTCCGTGAAGTGATGGGCCATCACCGGCATGTCGTCGGTGGCGGCGATGGCGATCGCGTAGGCGATCAGGTGGGTGAAGGAGACCTTCCTGCCGCCCTCCTTCAACTGCTTGCGGCGGGCGTCGAGTGTCGTCACCGTGATCGTGCGGAATGAGGTCGCGGTCGGGATCGACCGGCTCTGGTCCATGTAGCGCGCCAGTGCGGCGCCCCCGCCCTTGATCAGCTGGGCGCCCTCCGGCTTCGCGCTTGGCGGCGCCGCGGGCGCCGCGGGCGCCGGGCTCGCGGCGGGCGCCGGGGTCGCGGCGCCGTTGCCCTTGGCGGCCAGGACGTCGGCCTTCGTGATGCGGCCGCCGCGGGCGCTGCCCTGTACCGCCCCGAGGTCGACGCCCTCGGCGGCGGCGACTCGCTGGGCGACGGGCGAGACACCCGCGCCGGTGGTGGGCGCAGCGGGTGCGGGCGACTCGGGCGACGGCGCGCTCGGCTGTGCCACCGGAGCGGCCGGGGCGGCGGCGCCGACGCTCATCCGCGCGATCACCTGCCCGACGGTCACCGTCGCGCCCTCCTCGAACAGGATCTCGGCGATCGTGCCCGCCGCCGGCGCGGGAAGCTCCATGTCGACCTTGTCGGTCGAGATCTCAACGACGGTATCGCCCTCCTTGACCTCGTCACCGACCTTCACCGACCACTCCAAGATCGTGCCCTCGGTCACCGACTCGCCACCCGTCGGGGTGACGATGTCGATCAGGGCGACGGCCGCAGGCGGCTCGGGCACAGCGGCGACGGGCGCACTCGCCGCCGGCGGCTCGGGCGCAGCGACGGCCGGAGCTTCGGGGCCAGCCGGATCTTCAATCGAATCCGCGCCAGCGGATTCGGCGATCTCGGCGAGCAGCGCGCCGACGTTGATCGTGTCGCCCTCAGCGGCGTGGATCTTGACCAGCGTGCCGGAGACCGGAGCCGGGACCTCGGCGTCGACCTTGTCGGTCGAGATCTCGACGATCGTCTCCTCGGCGGCGACCGTGTCGCCTTCCTGCTTGTGCCATTCGAGCACGGTGCCTTCGGTGACCGAATCGCCCATCGCGGGCATCTTCACGTGGACGGTGCCGGTATCGACTGCCATTTCAGGTCTACTGTAACGCGTGTCGGCTCGGCGCTTTCCCCCGCCGCTCGGCCACGACGAAGCCGGCCGATCCGGCGAACGGACCGAGCCCCCCGAGCACCGCGACGGTGACCGCCAGCCAGAACGGGATGACCCGGAAGCGAGCCGCGGCGATGCAGACGATCGACATTCCGATCCACAGCACGCCGTGGCTGAGCCCGAGGATGAACGTCGCCGGCTCGGGCTTGCCGAGGGCGAAGGCGCACAGCAGCAGCGCCATGTAGATCGTGGAGTGGGTGAACGACACCGCCTCCAGCCGCCGGAACGTCACCCTGCGGCGGAAGCCGTTGCCCCTCATGCCGAGGCGAGTCCGGCCATGATCCGCAGCGGGGCGTGAGCCTCGGGTGGCCACGCCGCCACGTCGGGCGGCCACCACGCGTACTCGTCGTGCTCGTCGTCCGGGGTCACGGTCGCGCCCTCGGCCAGCCACGCCTGGCCGATGAGGAGGACCGAGCCGCTGGGCAGGCGCACGAGCGCCTCCAGCTGCAGCCGCTCCGCTTGCACCGACCACTCCTCCTGCAGCTCCCGATGCATGGTCGCGGCCGGGTTCTCGTCGACCTCGACCGCCCCGGCGGCGCCGAGCGCCCAGCGCCCCGCCCACGACGCCAGCCACGCCGCTCGGCGCCCGGCCAGCCAGCGTCCGTCGGCGGCGCGGACCATGCACGAGCACGAGATGCCGACCGCGTTCTCGGGCAGCAGCCGCAGCGACCAGCGGACGGGCTGCAGCTCCAGCCTCAGGCGATCGCCATCGGACTCCCAGGCGACCAGCCCGGCGGCCAGGCCGTCATGGCTCGGCGAGCCGCGGTCGCGCAGCTCCTGCAGCGCGTCATCGGCGGCCGCGGCCGCGGCGGCGTCGGGCTGGAACGCGTCGCCGCGCCACGAGACCTCAAGCCTGTCCGGGTCCCACGGTCCGCGCGCCAGCAGCGATCGTTCGTCAGCCACGATGCCGAACGGTATCGGCCGTTGCTGAAGCACCGGTTACGGATCGAGGGCGTCACGTGTCCAGGCTCCAGATCTGAACCGGAATCCCCATCGTCGGGCTGTGGACGTGCTGGGTGACCGACATGCCGAGCTTCTCGGCGACCCGCTGCGAGCGTCGGTTCTGGGGATGGATGATCGAAATCAGGCCGGGCAGCCCGAGCTCGTCGAGGGCATAGTCGCGGGCGGCGATCGCCGCCTCGGTGCCGAGCCCGCGCCCCCAGACCGCGGAGCCGAGCCGCCAGCCGATCTCCGGGCGATGAGCGACCGCCGCAAGGAACTTCGGGTAGGCGATCCCGACGAAGCCGATGCACACAGCGTCGCGCACGTCGCGCGGCTCGACCGCCCAGAGGCCGAACCCGTGCTCGCGCCAGTGGGCGACGAAGCGCGGCACGAACGGCCCGGCCGCCGGGTTCAGGTAGCGCGCCACCTCGGGCTCGGCGCTGATCGCCGCGATCGGCGCCTCGTCCTCGTCTCGCCAGCGCCGCAGCCGGAGCCGCGGCGTGAGCAGCTCCTCCTCCATACGAACGACATTGTCGCGGAGCGCTGAGCAAGCGGCTACCCAGCAATATTACAGTGACTGAACTGTCGCTATGGTTACGGCGTGAACGACGAGCTCTCCCCCACCGTCGCCGATGACGGGGCCCTGGGGGACGATCACGGCGGCGAACACGTCGACGCGATCGTCCTGCAGGAGATGGGCCCGCTCGGGGCCGCGCTGAACGAGGCCCGCCGCCAGCAGGAGGAGCGCGAGCAGGAGCGGCGCCCGACCGAGGGGCTGCGCGAGCGCAAGCGGCGCCTGACGCGCCACCGGATCTCCGACGTGGCGACGACCCTGTTCGTCACCCGCGGCTTCGACAACGTTCGTGTCGCCGACGTGGCCGAGATCGCCGGCGTCACGGAGAAGACGATCTACAACTACTTCCCGACGAAGGAGTCGCTGGTCCTCGACATGGAGGACGAGCTGGTGGAGACGCTGACGCGCGCGTTTCGCGAGCGGGCGCCCGGCCAGTCGCTCAGCGAGGTGATGATTCACGCGCTCGGCGACGACATGGATAAGTTCGACCGCGCGCCCGAGGAGCTCCTGGCGATGTTCCCCAAGTTCGGCGAGCTGGTGATGTCGACACCCTCGCTGCGCTCCGCCTGGCTGGATCTCCAGGTCCGACTCGTCGCGGTCGTCCGCGAGGAGCTGGCGGCCAGCGCCGAGGTCGACCCCGCCGATCCCGAGCCGGCGATCACGGCGCATGCGCTGGTCGGGCTCGGCAAGGTCTCCTACGAGTCGCGGATCCGCCACGTCTCCGAGGGCCTTCGCGGCGACGCGCTGCGGGCGGCCGTGCAGAGCGACATCGAGCGCGCCGCGCGGCTGCTGGAGACCGGCCTGTGGTCGTTCAACCTGCTGACCGAGGGCCGGCGCAGCCGCGAGCAGATCAGGGCCGCCGGGAAGGCGGCGGAGGAGGCGCGAACGCAGGTGGTGAGGGCGCTGCGCCAGGCGCGCGCCGCCTGGAGGGAGCTGCGCGCCCAGGCCCAGGAGCGCCACGGGACGTGAGCTCGGTGGCGGTGCTCGGCCCCGGCGGGGTGGGCGGCTTCCTCGCCGCCGCGCTGGCGCACGCCGGCCGGCCGGTTGCCGTCGTCGCCCGTGAGTCGACCGCCGCCGTGATCGCCGAACGGGGAATTGCACTGCGCAGCGTGCGACTCGGCACCTTGACCACGCACCCACAGGTCAGCGCGAGACTGACCGAGCCGGTCGACACATTAATCGTCGCGACGAAGGCGGATGGCCTGCGCGAGGGGCTCGCCCGCGTGGAGTCGACTCCGCAGCTGGTCGTGCCGCTGCTGAACGGCCTGGACCACATGGCCGTGCTGCGCGCGCGCTTCGGCGCCGAGCGGGTGGCGGCGGGGGCGATCCGGATCGAGGCCGACCGACCCGAGCCCGGCGTGATCGTGCAGACGAGCCCGTTCCTGCGCGTTGACCTCGCCGCCGATCACCCCGCGCCACGCGCGCGGCTGGAGCCGCTGAAGGAGCTGCTGGACAACGCCGAGGTGCCGGCGAGCATCGTGTCAAGCGAGGCGCAGGCGCTGTGGTCGAAGCTCGTGCGGCTGAACGCGCTGGCGTGCACAACGAGCGCGTCGGGCCGCCAGATCGGCTTCATCCGCACCGATCCGGTGTGGCGGGCGCGGCTGGAGGCGTGCATCGCCGAGGCGGCGGCCGTGGCCGCAGCCGACGGGGCTGATGTCGATGTCGCCACGACGATGGGCGAGCTGGACGATGCCCACGCCGAGCTCGGCTCCTCGATGCAGCGCGACATCGCCGCCGGGCGCCCGCCTGAGCTTGACGCGATCGCGGGCGCGGTGCTGCGCGCCGCGGTGCGTCACGGGCTCGGCTGCCCAACGATCGCCGCCCTCGCGGCCGAGATCGCCGACGCGATCTAGAGGGGTGGACGCAGCGGCGGCGGGACGCCGGGAGTGGCCGGTCTGGCGATCTCCAGCTCGCGCTCCTGCTCTTCGGCGGCGATCGCCTCGACGATCTCCTCCTCGGACTCCTCCAGCTCCGAGTCGTGGTCGCCGTCGCACAGCACGCGGAACGCACCGGTGACCCCGCCGTCGGCCTGCAGGACGATGCCGGGCAGGATCTGCTCGCCCTCCTCCAAGCCGAGCCGCTCGATGTCGAAGTGCGCCATCCCGATGCCCCAGGTGTGGTGCTCGGGGTTCTCCCGGTCATGCGCGGCCACGCCCTGGGCGAGGCGCTGGAGCAGGTAGGCGATCTTGCTGGTGTCGGCCACCGTTGGCGACTTTACCCCAGGCGGGCCAGCAGCCAGGCGTGAATGTCGTCCAGATGACGCTCGATCAGCGTGAGGTGCCCGTCGTCCTCGGTCAGCCTGGCCTCGACACGGGGGATCTGGCGAGCCAGCCATTCGCCGTGGCCGAAGGGGACGAACCTGTCCTGGCGCCCGTGGTGGAGCAGCACCGGAGTGCGGATCGTCGTGAATTCGAAGCCCCACGGTTTCAGGAATGCCTCTGAGTCATCCCACCAGCCGTCGGGCCCGGGGGCAAGCCCGGCCCGAGTCGAGTCGACGAGGAACTGCGCCAGCTCACCGGTGAGGACGGCGGCGTCGACGGGCGAGAGCAGCGTGCGGAGGAAGTCGGCAAGTGGCTCAGGCTCGAGCGTGAGCATCTCCTCGCGGTCTTGCTCGCACTTCCGGCGCGCGGCGACCGGGTCCTCGAGCTGGCGACGGGTGTCGTCGGCGTTCATCTCCCCCATCCCGGTGAAGTAGTCGAGGCCCTCCGCCCCCCAGGGCGCGATCGAGGCGAGCACGGCGACCGCCGGGACCAGGTCGGGCAGCAGCGCGGCGCAGGCGATCGCGTGCGGGCCGCCTCCGGAGATGCCCCACACGGCCAGCCGGTCGATCCCGAGGCCCGCGGCGATTGCCCGCACGTCCTGCGCGCAGTCGGCGACCGACCGGCCCTCGTGCCGCGTCGAGCCGCCGTAGCCGGGACGGTCGTAGGACATCAGTCGGATGTGCTGGCGCTCGGCCGTCTCCACGTCCTTGCGAAACAGCAGCCGTGAGTTCGGCGAGCCGCCGTGCACGAGCACGGGGCGCCCGTTCGGGTCACCGGCGTCGAGCACCTGCAGGACGCGCCCGCCGTCGGTCTCGATCCGGTGCTCGGTCATCCCGTGCGCTCGATGATCTCGATCCGGTAGCCGTCGGGATCCTTCACGAAACACAGACGAGAGCCGCCCTCGCGGATCGAGTACGGCGGGCGCTCGGGCTCGATCGCCTGGCCGGCCAGCCGCTCCAACGTGCCGTCGAGATCCGCGGTGGTGATGGCGATGTGGCCGTACCCGGTGCCGATCTCGTACGGCTCCTCGCGCCCGATGTTGTAGGTCAGCTCCAGGCGCGGGCTGGGGCCGTCATCGGGCAGGCCCATGAACACGTTGATCGCCTCCACTCGCTGTGCGGCCGGCTCGGCATCCGGCGTCGCCTTATTGGCCGCGCTCGTGTCCTTCCGGTTGATTGGGACGCGCCCGATCTCGGTGAAGCCGAGCGCCTCGTAGAACGCCACCGAGCGGTCGATCTCGAAAATCCGGTAGCAGGTGTGGATCAGGCTCATGGCAGGCGAAGCCTATAGGCTGAGTACCGTGCTGATCGAACGCTCGATGAGCGAGGGCTTCCTGTCGAACACGTACCTCGTGGCCGACGAGTTCGGTGCCCACGCCGTGCTGATCGACGCCGGTGGACCGGTCGATCCGCTGCTGGCGATGCTCGACCGGATGCGCTTCGAGCTCACGCACGTGCTGCTCACCCACCACCACCACGATCACGTGATGGATCTCGACGCGGTCCTCGCCCGCCATCCGGGCACGCCGGTGCTGATCCACGAGCTGGAGCGCGCCGACGTGCCGGGGGCGACGGGCACGATGGCGCCGGGTGAGACGATCAGCTCGGGCGCGCTGGAGATCGAGCCGCTCCACACCCCGGGCCACACGGCAGGCATGCTGTCGCTGCTGATCCGCAGCGGCGAAAGCGGCGACGTGTTCACCGGCGACACCCTGTTCAAGGGCTCGGTCGGCGGCGTGCGGGCGCCGGGCCACACGACCTACGCCGACCTGAAACACTCGATCATGGACACACTCCTGGCCCTTCCGCCGGAGACGCGGATCCACCCGGGCCACACCGACCCGACGACGGTGGCCGAGGAGCTGGAGCACAACAAGTTCGTGCGCATCTGGCGCGGGCTCGACCCCGAGGGCGCCGAGCCGTGCACGGCGCTCGGAGAGCCGGCGACGCTGATCCTGCTCGGCGACGACTACGACGGTGGCCACAAGGCGTGGGTCCGCTGGCCCGACGGCTCCGACGACATCGTGCCCGGATCCCAGGTTCACGCGCCCTAACATCATTTAGATGGCGAAGGACAGGATCCCGACGTCGCGGGTGGGGCGCACGGCCAAGGTCGGCCGGCTCGCCGCGGGCCAGGCGATCCGCCAGGCGGGCACGCACGCGGCCAACGTCGCCCGGTCCGAGGAGGGCAAGCAGGTCGCGCTGGAGCGCCGTCATATCGAGGCGGCCGAGCAGATCGTCGCCGCGCTCGGCACGATGAAGGGCGCGGCGATGAAGGTCGGCCAGGTGATGTCGTTTCTCGACCTCGGCCTCGTCCCCGAGGAGTACCAGGCCGACTTCCAGAAGAAGCTGGCGGCGCTCCGCGACGCGGCCCCGACGGTCACCTTCAAGCAGATGGGCAAGGTGATCGAGGAGGAGCTCGGCGAGCGCCTGTCCGGCGTGTTCGAGGAGTTCGACCAGGAGCCGATCGCCGCCGCCTCGATCGGTCAGGTCTACCGCGCGACGCTGATCGACGGGCGTGATGTGGCGGTGAAGGTCCAGTACCCCGGCGTTGCCCAGGCCGTGCGCGCCGACATGCAGAACCTCGGGCTGATCCTGCGGCTGGCCAAGCGGCTCGCTCCGGGGATGGACGCGAAGGCGATCGGCGCCGAGATCCGCGACCGGATCGAGGAGGAGCTCGACTACGAGCTGGAGGCCCAGAACCAGCGCTCCCTGGCGCGGATCTTCAAGGATCACCCGTTCATCGTCGTGCCCGCGGTCGTCACGTCCTTATCCCGCGAGCGCGTACTCGTGACCGAGTTCGTCGAGGGCGTCGGGTTCGAGGAGCTGAAGGGCTACACGCAGGAGGAGCGCGATCGCCTCGGCGAGATCCTGTTCCGCTTCTACTTCGGCTGCCTGTACCGGCACGGACAGTTCTCCGGCGACCCGCACCCCGGCAACTCGATGCTGCTGGCCGACGGCAAGATGGCCTTCTTCGACTTCGGACTGTTCAAGCGGATGCCGCCCGGCGCCGTCGAGCTGGAGATCGAGGTGCTGCGGGCGGTGATCGAAGGGGACGCGGAGACGGTGATGCGGCTCGGCGCCGAGACGGGCGTGTTCCCCGAGCCGGAGAAGTTCAACCCCGACCGGGTCCTGGAGCACTTCCGCGCCGCCACCTCCTGGTACACCGTCGATGAGTACGTCGAGGTCACGCCCGAGTGGGCCACCCAGGTGCTGATCGACATGGGCGACCCGCGTTCGGAGTACTTCGGCCAGATGCGCCACGAGTCCGCCCCGCCGGACCACATCTTCGGCCGGCGCATGGAGGTGCTGACGTTCGCGGTGATCGCGCAGCTCCACGCGCGCGGGAACTTCCACCGGATCGCCCGCGAGTGGTTCTACGGCGATCCGCCGTCGACCGAGCTGGGCCGGCTGGAGACGGACTTCTACGCCGGCGCGGCGGCCTGAAGCAGCGCTCAGACGCGCTGGATCTGCATCAGGCTGGTCGTCCCTGGACGGCCGCTGGGGAGCCCGGCGGTGATCCCGATCCGCTGCCCGGCCTGCACCCAGCCGAGCTCGACGACGCGGCGCGCGGCGTCGGCGATCAGCTCCTCGGTCACCTCGTGGCGGCGGATCGACCCGGCCTGCACGCCCCACATCAGCGAGCAGCGGCGCACCGTCTCCTTGCCCGGCGACAGGGCGTAGATCGGCACCGAGGGGCGGTGGGCGGAGATCAGCCGCACCGACCGGCCCGACAGCGTCGGGATCACGAGCGCCGCCAGATGCAGGTCGCGCGCCGCCGCGCAGGCGCTGTAGGCGATCGTGTAGGCCGGGTCGCGCGCATCGCGGCGCACCCGTTCCTCGTTCCAGGTCTGGTAGGGCAGACCCTGCTCGGTGTGCTCTGCGATCGAGGCCATCATCGCTACGGCCTCGACCGGGTACTGCCCGATCGCCGTCTCCTGGGAGAGCATCACCGCGTCGGTGCCGTCGAAGATCGCGTTGGCGACGTCGGTGGCCTCGGCGCGGGTGGGGCGCGGCGAGGCGACCATCGAGTCGAGCATCTGGGTGGCGGTGATCGAGGTCCGCGCCAGCTGGCCGCTGATGCGAAGCAGCCGCTTTTGGACCAGGGGCACCTCCTCGATCGGCAGCTCGATCCCCAGGTCCCCACGGGCCACCATGACGCAGTCGGCGGCGCGGATGATGTCCTCGGCCGCGTCGACGGCCTGCGGCTTCTCGATCTTGGCGATCAACGGCAGCCGGGTGTGCCGGCGCACGCTGATCACGTCCTCGGCCGTGCGCACGAACGAGAGCGCGACCAGGTCGACGCCGATCGACTCGCCGAAGCGGAGCATGTCGAGGTCCTCCTCGGGAACCGCGGCCAGCCCGCGCGTCGAGCCCGGGATGTTCAATCCCTGGCGGCTCGCCACCGACCCGCCGATCTCCACCTCCGTCTCGATCTCGCCGTCCCCGACGCGCACGCCGGTCACCCGCAGCCGGATCGCGCCGTCGGCCAGATAGATCACGTCCTCGGGATCGACGGCGTCGGCCAGCCCAGGCCAGCTCACCGACATCTGCGACTCGTCGCCCTCGTCGGTGGAGCCGCAGTGAAGGACCAGGCGCTCGCCCGGCTTCAGCTCGACGCGGCCATCCTGCACCGGCCCGACGCGCAGCTTCGGCCCCGGAAGGTCCTGCAGGATCGCGACCTGGCGCCCGACCTGCGAGCTCGCCTGGCGCACCCGCTCGGCGTTCTCGGCGTGGAGCTCGCGGTCGCCGTGGGAGAAGTTCAGGCGCGCCACGTCAAGGCCCGCCTCGACCATCCGCGCCAGCGTGTCGGGATCACGCGACGCAGGTCCGATGGTGGCGACGATCTTCGTGCGGCGCATGCGGCACGCAACTTAGCGACTCGACCTCACGGGCAGGTTAGGAATTCGATCCCGCCCGCCCGCGCACGGTGTCGCTCTACACTCCGCGCGTCCGATGGGTGCTGGCTGGCAACTGCGGTCGCGGCTCGCGCGCTATGACCTCCTGAGCGCCGTCGCGGCGCTGCTGTTCGCGCTGGCGGCGTCGATCCCGTCGGCGCGGGACGTGCTGCTGTCGGGCGCCGCGCTGGCCGGCATCGCCTGGCTGGGCGCCCAGGCGCTGGCCACGGACGCACCCGGGCCGCGGGCGCGGCTCGTCATGGTGGTGGCGCTGGCGCTGCTCGTCGCCGTCCCGGCGTTCCTGCTGAGCGCCGATCACGGCCTCTGGAACGGACGGTTTCCCGGGATCGCCGGTGGACTGCTGCTGTGGTCGACGGGGGCGTGCGCGATTGCCCTCGGAGCACGGCTGGCCACGGCATCGCGATCCCGGCGCGCCGACGACGTCGCTCGCCCCCTGGCACCGGCGCTGCCTCGCGGCCGCCGGGCCCAGGCCGTCGTGCTGGGAATCGTCCTCATCAGTCTCGCCGCGTTCGTGAAGAAGGTGGGCGGACCGGTGTCCTACTTCCACAACCTCAACAACAGCGCCGCGACGACGTCCGGGCTGACGTACCTGATCTGGGGCATCTCGGTCGCCAAGTTCGCCGCGTACCTGCGACTGAGTGAGGACTGGGCCGCCGCGCGCCGGCCCGGACCGCGGACGATTGGCCTCGTCGCGGTCGCGCTGCTGCTGCTGCTGTTCCTGGGCAGCCGGCTGCTGCTGATCGTCGGCCTGATCCAGCTGCTGCTGCTGTACGCGGCGCTGCGCCCGCTCGGGCAACGCTTCAAGGTCTCGTTGACAGCGACGGCGGCCGTGGCGATCGTGGCGTTCGTCGTGATCGGCGAGCTCCGCACCTGGCAGAACATCCCCCACCACAGGAACTTCCCCAGCTATCTCGTGAACACGGGCCTTCCCAACCTCCCCCGTACCTACGTGAACGATTACGCGGACGCGATCCGCCTCAGCGCGATCGCGCGGCGCGTCGTGCCGCACGAGGCACCGTACGAGAACGGCAAGGAGTTCCTGCGCGTCCTGCTGCAGCCGCTTCCCAGTCAGATCCGCCCCACCGTGGCGACGTCCCGCGGGCTCACCGCCGCGTTCACCAGCGGCAACAAGAACGGAGACGCGCTGCCCGTGCCGGTCGAGGGGTACATCGAGTTCGGGATCCCCGGAGCGGTGCTGCTCTCGCTGCTGCTCGGCGTCGTGGTCGGAGTGGTCGACCGCCTCGCCACCCGCGCTCGCGACCTCGGCTGGCTGACGGCCGCGATCGCCGCCGGGACCGGAGCGGTGATCGTGCTGCGCGGCAGCCTCGCCCAGGGCATCGCGCTGGCCCTGATCGACGTGATCGGCTTCTTCGTCACCCATCGCATCCTCTATCGGACGGTGGCTCGCGGCGGCGCCGTCGCGATCGCCGAGCGCGAGCCCGCCCCGGCGGCCGTGGCCCACGGGACCGACTGACGATGCCGGCGTTGGCGCACGACGCCGCCAAGCGGCGGACGCGGGGCGTCACGGTCGTGATCCCCACCGTCGACCGCGAACAGTCACTCGAACGGGCGTTGGGGGCGGTCGCGCACGCGGCGTGCCACCTCGACGAACCCGTAGAGGCGATCGTGGTCGATGACCGCCCGGCCTCCGACACCGCCGAACGCCCGGCCGCGTGGAGCGTCGACGGCCTGTCGGTCCGGCGGCTGCGCACGGCCTCGGCTGCCGCGAAGGGCCCCGCCGCAGCGCGCAACCTCGGCGTCGCGCACGCCGCCCACGACCTGATCGCCTTCACCGACGACGACGCGCGCTGCGATCAGTGGTGGCTGAGCGTCGCGGTCGCCACCCTACGGGCCGATCCGTCGCTGGCCGGCGTCGAGGGGGCGGTCCACCTTGACGAGGCGCATCCGGTGGACCCGGTCCGCTCCCGACTCGTCGTCAACCTCACCGGAGGCGCCTACCTGACGGCATCGCTGTTCGCGCGGGCCGCGGCGGTCGAAGCGGTGGGCGGGTTTCGGAGGCTGCGCACGGACGGCGATCGCTGGGCGCTGCCCTACCGCGAGGACAGCGACCTCGCCCTCCGGCTGATCGCGCACGTCGGGCCGGTCCCGTTCCTGCCCGCGGCGTTCGTGCTGCACCCGGCCGAGGCCATCGACCTCCGGCGGCTGGTTTCACTCGCCGGCTACTTCGTCGTCGACGGCGCCTATCTGCGCCTGCACCCCGCGGCCGAGCGACCGCTCTGGCGCCGTCCGCTGGCGCGACTGCGGATCCGCCTGGCCACCGCAGAGGCGCTGTTGCTCGGCGGCCTCGCGCCACGCCGGACGCGATGCGTGACGGCGATCGGGCTGCTCGGCATCGGTCTCGCGCTGAGCCTCCAGTTTGAGTTAGAACTCCGCGCCGCGGGCCGGCGGCGAGCGCTGCGGGCGGCCGCTCCGGACGTGCTGCGCCGGCTGCCGCGCTCG
Source organism: Solirubrobacteraceae bacterium (assembly GCA_035552615.1). Taxonomy (GTDB): domain Bacteria; phylum Actinomycetota; class Thermoleophilia; order Solirubrobacterales; family Solirubrobacteraceae; genus Palsa-465. The sequence goes on along the minus strand of DASZLC010000192.1, from coordinate 12,770 downwards.
CTGCTGTGGGGCGGTGTGGCCGGCGCCGCGCGGGTCCGGGGCGAACTGGCCGTGCGGCTCGGGTTCGCGCGCCTCCCCGGTGACGCGGGCACGCCGTGAACGAGCACGCCTTCGGCTCGGAGCGGATCACCGGCGCCGCCACCTGGCGGATCGTCTTCCTGGTGATCCAGGCCGGGTCGAGCGTCGTCCTGTTCGCCGTGCTCGGCCAGATCCTGCACCGAGACGCCTTCGCCGCCACCGCGATCGCCCAGGGCGTCCTCGTGATCACGCAGACGATCGGCGACTTCGGTCTCTCGCAGGCTGCCGTGAGCGTGCTGCCGGCGCGCATTGCCGCCGGACGGGCTGACACGGCGGAGCTGGTCGCCGGAGCGGCCCGGACCTACCTGTATGCGGCCGGGCTCGGGCTCGGGCTGACGCTGACTGCGGCGCTGGTGGTGCCATCGGCGGCGGGCGGACCGGTGGCCGTGAGCGCTCCAGCGGCGGCCGCCGTGATCGTCGTGGCCGGCGCCGACGGGATCCTCCGGGCGCAGGGCGAGTTCCGCCGTCCGGTGCTGCTGATGGCGATGAGCGAGCTCGCCGGGTTTGCCGGGGTGCCGGTCGCGCTGCTCACCCATTCGGCGCTGTGGACGTGCACCGCGATCTCGGCCGCGATGACGATCGGGGCGATCGGAGCGGCGATCGTCCTCGCCGCGATGATCAACGCGCGACCGCATGCCTCGCCGCGACCGTTTGCCCGGGCCAGTCTCCCGCTCGGCCTGACACAGATCTTCGTCGTGCTCGGGGCGCGCATCGACACCCTGCTGGCCGGAGGTATCTCGGGCCTGGTGGCCGCCGGTACGTTCGAGGGCTCCTGGCGCGTCTACCAGCTGAGCCAGTACGCCGCCGGCGCGCTGGCCACGGCAACCGCCCCGTTCATCGCCAACGCGCTGGGCGCGCACCGCCACGACCGCGCGCTGACCATCGTGCAGCGCCTCGCCACCCGCCTGCTGCTGGTCGGCGTCGTGGCCGCCGTGCTGCTGGGCGTCGCCCGGGTGCCGATCGCCCACGTTCTGACGGGCTCGCTGGCCGCGCCGGTGCAGCGCGTCGTGCCGATCTTCGCCCTGCTCTGCCCGATCGCCGCGCTCGGGCTCGTCGCCTTCTACACGCTGGTCGCGTTCGACGGCCAGCGGCGGTTCGTGCTCCTCACCAGCGGGCTCGGGGCCGTCGTGAACATCGCCCTCGCCGCTGCCCTCGCCCCCTCGATGGGCGCCCGCGGCGTCGTCATCGGGTGTGCCGCCGGGCAGGCGCTGACGAGCCTGGTGCTGCTGGCCAGGCTGCTGACGGTGCTCCGCACGCTCAGGGCGATGCCGCAGGAGCCCCCGTCGCCGCCCGAGATTGTCAACCACCCGCGGTGAAGGTCGTGCTGATCACCGCCCGCTTTCCCGAGCCCGGGTTCCGCGGCGACCAGCTCCGGGCCCGCCAGCAGGCCGAGCTGCTGCACGGCGAGCACGAGCTGGTGATCCTCACCGGGGGGACCCCCTCCTCGCCCGCCGCGCGGGCCGAGCTCGAGTCGCTGGCCACCGTGATCGTCGTGCCGCTGAGCCGGCGCGAGCGGCTCCGCGGAGCGCTCGGGGGACTCGCGCGCGGAGTACCGCTGCAGGTCGGGTGGATGACGCCCCCGCGGATGCGCCGGCTCAGCGCGCCTGTGGCCGCGACCGCCGACGTCGCGATCGCCAGCACGATCCGCTGCCTGCCGGAGCCGCTACCCGCCCCGACGCTGCTCGATCACATCGACGCCCTCAGCGTGAACATGCGCCAGCGCGCGCGGCTGGAGCGCCGCTGGCCGCTGCGGCTCGGCGCCGCGCTGGAGGGGCTGCTGCTGCTCCGCCACGAGCGCCGCGGCGCCCGCTGGTGCTGCGCCCAAGCGGTGGTGTCGCCGATCGACGCCCGCGAGCTGGCCCCCGACCCGACGCCGGTGGTGATGCCGCTCGTCCAGGACCCGCCGTCCGCGCCGCCGACGGCCAAGCGCGACATCGACGTGATCCTCACCGGCAACATGGCCTACCCGCCCAACCGCGACGCCGCCGAATGGCTGGCCGGTGAGATCGCCCCCCGGGTCCGCCGGCGCCGGCCCGGCGCGCGGATCATGATCGCCGGGCGCTCGGCGTCCGCGCTCTCACTCGCCGGCGTCGAGGTCGCCGGTGACGTCGATGACCTTGCCGCCCTGCTTCTCCGCGCGCGTGTCGCCGTCGTCCCGCTGCGCCGCGGGACCGGGACGCCGACGAAGGTGCTCGAGGCGGCGGCCGCCGGCGCGGCCGTGGTGACGACACCGTGGGTCGCCGAGGCGGTCGGCGATCACGGCCTCCTGACGGCATCCGACGCCGACGGGTTCGCCGCCGCGATCGAGCGGCTGCTCGCCGACGAAACCGACCGCGCTCGGCAGGTCACGCGCGGCGACTCAATGCTCGCCGCCTGCAGCAGCGAGACGGTCGGCCTGACGCTCTCGCGGCTCCTGGCCGCTTGCGCGGGCGGCTAAACCCTCAGCGCACCGTCGCGCACGATCGGCTCCCCGTCGGCGCTCAGCTCACCGCCGGAGCGCAGATCGCAGATCAGGTCCCAGTGCAGCGCCGACTCGTTCACGCCCCCGGTCTCGGGGTAGGAGCGCCCGAGCGCCAGGTGCACGGTGCCGGCCATCTTCTCGTCGAGCAGGGTCGAGCCGGTGGCGCGATCGATCCCGGTGTTCGTGCCGATCCCGAGCTCGCCGAGGAAGCGAGCGCCATCGTCGGTGGCCAGCGCGGCGTCGAGCAGCGCCTGGCCCGTGTCAGCGCGCGCGGAGATGACCCGGCCCTCCTCGAATCGCAGTTCGACGCCGCTGACCCCAGACCCTCGGAAGCTCGATGGGACGTCGAAGCGAATCGTGCCGGTGGCCGAGCGCTCATGCGGCCCGGTGAAGACCTCGCCGCTCGGCATGTTTCGCCGGCCGTCGGAGTTGATCCAGATGCGGTCGTCGACCCGTAGGACGAGATCGGTGCCCTCGGATCGGATCCGGATCTCGCGCGCACCGCTCAGCCGCTCCACCACACGGGCCTGCCGCGCGGAGAGCGCCGCCCACGACGCCGCCGGTTGCGGCGTGTCCAGGAACAGCGCGGCGGCCACGAACCGCTCGTACTCTGCTTCGCCCATCCCGGCCTGCTGGGCCAGCGCCGGCGTCGGCCAGATCGTCCCGCACCAGCGCTTGGTCAGGCGCGTCTCCTGGATCGGGCGCCGCGCCCGTCCGGCCCGCGAGATCCGGTCAGGATCGATCCCGGCCAGCGCCCGCGTGTTGGCTGGCGCGTCGATCCGCAGCCACGCGTCCATTCCCTCGACCTCGGCCAGCTCCAGCGGCGCGAACCCGTCGAGCTGGGGCGCGCCCGCGTAGCGGTAGTAGTCGGCGGCCAGCCCCGGCGGCGAGACCCGCAGCAGCGGGAACGCCTCACGCGCCAGCAGCTCGCGATGCAGCGCCAGCAGCGCCGGCTCGGCCAGGGTGGTCGAGACGACGATCACCTGCTGTCCTGGCTGCGGCTCCAGGCACCAGTCGCACAGCAGCCGGGCGTACGCGTCGGGGTCGATCACGGCGCCTGCAGCTCGGGGAAGTTCTCGGCGACATGGGCGCGCAGCGCCTCCCGAACGGCAGCGCGCTCGCCGATGCTGGCGACCCGGTAGCGGGCGAGCAGCTCCTTCTGGCGCTCGGTGCGCAGGCCGGCGATCGTCCACGCCACGGCCAGGCGCTCGAACAGCAGCTCGGTGGCGCGCTGCCACGCGTCCTCCTGGTTGCGCCCCCCCGCCAGCACGGCGGCGTACTCGGCCCGGGCAGCCGGCGTCAGCGACCCCCGCAGCGTCAGCACGTTGCCCTCGGCGTCGACGTAGTCGCTCGTCGGCGCTTTGGAGTCCTGCTGCTGCGCGCGCTGCCGGCTGCGACGACCCATGCCCGCTTACGGCAGGGCCGCGGCGGCCGCTTCGAGCTGCTCCCGGACCGCGCCCGTGACCGGATCGGCGTGCCCCGCCCAGGCGACCTTCGGCTCGAGCGCCGCGAGCTTGGCGATCGAGCGACGCGCCTCGTCGACGTCGTCGTCGTACGCCGGGTGGGGCACCCGCGGTCCACCCTTGATCGCGGTCCGCACATCGAACGTGTAGAAGCAATCGGAGACGAGCGCCATGCGGTCGGACTCGCGGTACAGGCCGATCAGGCCCGGGGCGTGCCCGGGCAGCTCGACGACGGTGAAGCCGGCAACCTCGTCGCCCTCCTTCACCGTGCCCTCGATCTCGACGGCACCGCCATCCCAGGCGGTGAGCAACTTGTCGGAGACGATGGCCACCGGGCGAGGCAGCTTCGTCAGGTCCCAGTAGGGCCGGAAGGCCGCGGCCGAGCGCGCCGCGTCGAGCTCGCGCTCGTGGCAATAGACGGGTGCGCCGAGCCCCGGCGCGGCGCCACGATGGTCGCAGTCGGCGTGGCCGAGAATGATCCGTGTGGCCCCTCCGAGCATCGCCGCGCCGGCCGACACCGACGTGGTCATGGCGGAGATTCCGGCGTCGAACACGGCGACGCCATCGCCGTCCTCGATCAGGTAGACGTTCATCAGCTTCCGCGGAAAGCCGCCGCGGACGATCCACACGCCCTCGCCGATCAACTCCGGCGCTGTGGCGCCGTGAAGGCGGCCCTTCAGGCGCGTGCCGAGGTTGGCCAGCTTCGCCACCCGCTCATGGGCCGGCGACCCCGGCTCGGGCAGGAAGCCGAGTTGGCGGGCGATCGCGCCGGTGTCGACGTACGCGTCGTTGTGGATGATCTGGTCGTCGGCGACGCGGACCACGTCGCAGCCCTCGAGCTCCAGCCGCGCGCCGTTCGGCGCGAAGCTCTGGAACGTGGCCGGCCCGGCGAATGTCCCGGTGGCCGTCCAGCGAACGGCCGTCCGGTCTCGGTAGGTGGTGAGCTCGATGATCTCCAGCGCGAAGTCGGGAAAGGCGTCGTACAGCGATTGAAAGTAGGCGCGGACGCCGTCCGGCGCGACGAGGTCCTGTTGGCCGACGAACCGGTCGATCGCCCCTGGCCGCCAGAGGGCGACGGCGGCGTCGAGGTCGTGCGCGCGCAGCGCGGCGAAGTAACGCTTGGCGATGTCGGAGGTGGAAGCCATCGAGGCGGCCCAGTCTATTGTTGCCGCGTGCCGAAGAGCGATCGCAAGCGCGAGCTGGGCCGTGGCGAGCGCGTCGTCCCGGGCCTGTGGCGGCTGCGACTGCCGCTCCCGTGGGCGGGGATCCCGCACTGCAACGCGTGGGCGATCGCCGCCGGCTCCGGCGTCGTGCTCGTCGACACGGGCATGCATTTGCCCGGCTCGCTGGCGCAGCTGGAGCGCGCCATGGACCAGGTGAACCTGAGGCTGGAGCACGTCCGGTTGGTAGCCATCACCCACGCGCACATGGACCATTGGGGGCAGGCCGCGCCGGTGTGCGAGCAGGCCGGCTGCGAGATGTGGATGCACCCCAACCACGCTCACGCCACGGCCGACGCGGGCGACCCGGAGGCGGCACTGGCGCGGCGGCTGGAGATCGGCCTCCAGAGCGGGGTGCCGCTGCCGGCGCTGACTGAGTATCTGGAACGCCAGAAGGACAATCCGTCGGGGATCGCCAAGTTGATCGAGCCCGACCGGCCGCTCGTGAACGGCGTCGTCATCGAAACCGACCTCGGGCCCTGGCACGCGTACGAGACGCCGGGCCACTGCCCGTCTCACGTCTGCTTGTTCCAGCCCGAGCACCGGATCCTGATCTCCGGCGACCATGTCCTCGGACGGATCTCGCTGTTTTTGGAGTACGGCTGGTCGCCAGATCCGGTGGGAGAATTCCTGAACTCGCTGGAGATCGTCGACCGGCTCGACGCGCGCCTCGCGCTCTCTGGGCACGGGCGCCCGTTCACCGACGTCCACGCCCACATCGAGGGCTATCGAAGCCTCGTCGCCGGGCGGCTGGACGCCATCTACGAGGCTCTGCGCGAGCACCCGAAGACGGCTTTGGAGCTGGCCAGGACCGTGTACGAGGTGCCATTCGGCGAGGGCAACGCGAACTGGCTGCTGACCGAGACGCTGTGCTACCTGCGCCACCTCGAGCTGGCCGCCCGCGCCGGCGCGGAGGCCGACGGCGAGGTCGAACGGTGGCACGCGCGCTGAACCTTGACACAGTCGTGTCAAGGTAGCTAGCATCGCGCCATGCGCATCGACGAGATCATCTCCGCCAGCAGTGAGCCTGTCTTCTCGTTCGAGTTCTTTCCGCCGAAAAGCGACGAGGGCGAGCGCAACCTCCGCGCCGCCCTGGAGGCGCTGCAGCCGATGCAGCCGGACTTCGCGTCGGTCACCTACGGCGCCGGCGGCTCGACCCGCGACCGCACGCTGGAGATCGTCACCTGGCTGAACCAGGAGCTGGGGATCGAGGCGCTCGCGCATCTGACCTGCGTCGGCGCCTCGCGCGAGGAGCTGCGCGGGATCCTCGACCAGACCGTCGCGGCGGGGATCGAGAACGTGCTGGCGTTGCGTGGCGATCCGCCGCGGGGCCAGACGCAGTGGACCCCCCACCCCGACGGCTTTCACTACTCGACCGAGCTGGTCGCGCTGATCGCCGACGCCTATCCGCGCGTGTCGATCGGCGCCGCCTGCTTCCCCGAGGTGCATCCGCAGGCGCTCGACATGGCCAGCGACGTGCGCTTCCTGCGCGCCAAGGTCGACGCCGGCGCGTCGTTCTTGATCACGCAGCTGTTCTTCGACAACGAGCTGTACTTCCGCTTCGTCGACGAGGCCCGCGCCGCCGGGATCGAGGTCCCGATCCTGCCCGGGATCATGCCGATCACGAACGTCGCCCAGATCAAGACGATCACCGGCCTGTGCGGAGCGACGATCCCGCCGGAGCTGCTGGAGCAGCTGGAGGCGCGCGCCGATGACCCCGACGCGGTGCTGGAGCTCGGGGTCTCCTACGCGACGCTGCAATGCGCCGAGCTGCTCGCGCGCGGCGCGCGCGGGATCCACTTCTGCACGCTGAACCGCTCGGCGGCGACGCGCGCGATCCTGTCGGCGCTGCGGCTGCTGCGCCCGTGGGCGAGCCGGCTCGCCGTGCAGCCCGGCGCCGCCGCCGCCTGAGCGGCGCTCAGTCCAGGTCGGACGGCACGAGCGAGACGAGCGCCATGTCGGTGCGCGCGCGGCGCGTCGCGCGGTAGGAGCGCAACACCCCCTCGCGGTGGGCACCGGCCTTCGCGGCGGCGCGGAGCATCGCTGCGTTGTCGGGCTCCACGAGCAGCGCCAGCCGATCGATCCCGCAGTGGCCGAAGGCCCAGCCGGCGGCGAGCCTGATCGCGGCGGGGGCATAGCCGCGGCCGCGGACGCCGGGGGCCAACCACACGACCAGCTCGCCGCGGAGGTTCTCCCAGTCGAGCTGGCCGATCGCCACCTGGCCAAGGCAGGTGTCGAGCCCGGCCTGCACGATCGTCAGCGCCAGGCGCAGCCCGGCGGCCAGCTCTGCGGTGGCCTGCTCGGCGGCGCGCCCGAGGTCGGCGCCGCTCGGTGCCCGCGGCTGACCGAGGCGCTCGTGCATGTGGGGATCGTCCTGGTAGGCGATCAGGATCTCCGGGATGTCGCGCTCGGCGGTCGGCCGCAGCGCGACGAGGCCGTCGCCGAGCGGTTCGGATGGCACCGGGATCGCGGGCATGTCGGCGCCCCACCGTACCCTGTCACGCCGTGCCCGGTATCGACTACAGCGTGCGCCGCTCCGACCGCGCGCGGCGCGTGCGAGTGACGGTTGACCAGGCCCGCGGGGTGGAGGTCGTGCTCCCGGCGCGGGCCTTCCGCGGCGGGCATGAGGCGGTCGAGCGCGAGGCGGCGGCCGCCGTCGCCGAGCTGAGGCCATGGATCGAGCGGCGACTGGCCGATCAGCGCCGGACCGAGGCGGCGATCGCCGCGCGCGGCGACACGGTGCCGCTGCTGGGCGAGGAGCTGGCGCTGGTGGCGCAGGCGGGGCGGACTCGTGTCAGCCGACGGGGCGAGAGCCTGCTGGTGCCGGCCGGGCCCGAACAGCGCGACGCGCTGGAGCGGTGGTACCGGCGGCTGGCCCGCAGCGAGGTCGCCGACCGGCTCGACGACGCCTGCGCGCAGGCCGGCAGCACGTACACGCGGCTCACGATTCGAGGACAGCGGACACGGTGGGCGAGCTGCTCGCGCTCGGGGGCGATGAGCTTCAACTGGCGGCTCCTGCTGGCGCCCGCGCCGGTGCTCGACTACGTCGTCTGGCACGAGGTCTGCCACCTGCGGGTGATGGACCACTCGACACGGTTCTGGTCGCTGCTGGCCCGCTACTGCCCCGACTACCCCGAGCACCAGCGCTGGCTGCGCCGGCACGGCGCGACACTCGTGTTGTAGCGGTGGCGGTCGCGGCTCAGGCGGCGAGCGCGGCCACGGGGCCGAGCCGCATCTCGACCTCGTCAACCGCGCCGAAGTGCTCCCACCGCGGCGCCGTCGGCACCGAGCGGTTGATCAGCGCGTGGGCGGCGAGGTTGTCGGCCAGGACGGTGGCGACGAAGCGGTCGACGCCGCGCTCCAGAGCGGTGTCGATCAGCCGGGCCATCAGCGCCGACCCGAGGCCCTGACCCTGGAACTCGTCGCCGATCACGATCGAGAATTCGGCCGCGCGAGGGTTCTCACGGAGTCGCACGAAGCGCGCCACCGCCACAATCCGCTCGGGCTGATCGAGCGGCGTCGCCACCAGCGCCATGTGATCGTCGCCGTCGACGTCGACCAGGTACGTGGCGTCCTGCTGGCTCAGCCGCGGCTTCACCGTCAGGAAGCGCCGGTACTGGCTCTCCGGCGACAGTCGCGAGTACGCGGCTGTCAGCCGCTCGCGGTCATCGCGCCGCAGCGCGCGGACACGGACGGCGCGTCCGCTGCGAAGGTGGATCGTCTCCATACCGCCAGCGTAGGACCGCAGGACGCGAACGCCTGTGCGGTTGCTCACTCCGGCGGGCCCGCCCGTAACGACGGGCCGCCGTCGCGGCATTCAGCGCTGCGAGATCGGCACGTAGTCGAGCTCACGCCCGCCCGTGTAGATCTGGCGCGGCCGCGAGATCTTCTGCTCGGGGTCTTGGATCATCTCCAGCCACTGGGCGATCCAGCCGCTCGTGCGCCCGATCGCGAACAGCACCGGGAACATCTCCACCGGCATTCCCAGCGCCTCATAGATCAGGCCCGAGTAGAAATCGACGTTCGGGTAGAGCTTGCGCTGGATGAAGTACTCGTCCTCCAGGGCGATCTTCTCCAACTCGGTGGCGATGTGGAGCAGCGGGTTCTTGCCGGTGACCTCGAACACGTCCTCCGTCGCCTTCTTGATGATCCGCGCGCGCGGGTCGAAGTTCTTGTAGACCCTATGACCGAACCCCATCAGCTTCTCGTTGCCGTCCTTCACGCCCTGGATGAACTCGGGGATCCGGTCGGTCGAGCCGATCCGGCGCAGCATCCTCAGCACGGCCTCGTTGGCTCCGCCGTGCAACGGCCCGTACAGGGCGGCGACGCCGGCGGCGACGGCCGAGTATGGGTCGACCTGCGAGGAGCCGACGCTGCGCACGGCGCTGGTGGAACAGTTCTGCTCGTGGTCGGCGTGGAGGATGAAGAGCACGTCGAGCGCGTGCTCCAGACGCGGGTCGGGCTCATACTTCAGCTCGGTCATCCGGTAGATCATCGCCAGGAAGTTGCCGGCGTAGCTGAGGTCGTTGACCGGGTACACGTACGGCATACCGCGGTTGTGGCGGTAGGAGAACGCCGCCAGCGTCGGCATCTTCGCCAGCAGCCGAATCGTCTGGATGTAACGGTTCTCGGAGTCCTTGATCTCGTTCGCCTCGGGATAGAACGTCGACATTGCCCCCACCGACGCCAGCAGCATCCCCATCGGGTGCGCGTCGTACCGGAAGCCCTGCATGAACTCCTTGATGTTCTCGTGCACGAACGTGTGGATCGTGATGTCGTACGTCCACTTGTCGAGTTCGGCCTGCGTCGGCAGCTTGCCGTTGACGAGCAGGTACGCGACCTCCAGGTAGCTCGACTTGTCGGCCAGTTGCTCGATCGGGTAGCCGCGGTACTCGAGGATCCCCTTGTCGCCGTCGATGAAGGTGATCGCCGACCGGCACGACGCCGTCGCCATGTAGGCGGGGTCGTAGGTCATCAGGCCGAAGTCGTCGTCGCTCGTCTTGATGTTCCGCAGCGCGGTGGCGCGGATCGTGTTGTCCTCGATCGGAATCTCGTATGAGCGACCGGTGCGGTTGTCGACGACGGTGAGGGTGTCGGCGGCCTCGGCTACGTGGGCGCCGTCCTGCTGCTGAGTTTCGGTGGTCATGGCACTCCTCGAACGCGGTTGCCGGTGGTGTCTGGGCCCGGAGGCCGAGGCGTATGAAGAAGATTCTCCCTCAGACTAATACCACCGTTGCCTCGGCTGCGAACATCGGCCGGCCTCAGCGCTTGGAGGGGCCGCCCTCGTACCGGCTCTCCGTCGCCGCGCGCTGGCCTTGGTAGTGGCTGCCCAGCTCCGGGCTGCCGTACGGCCGCCGGGCCGCGCGGTCGAGCGTCATGAACGACAGCTGCGCGATCGGCAGGCCCGGGTACAGCTTGATCGGAACCCGCGTCAGGTTGTTCAGTTCCAGCGTGAGCGTGCCCTGCCACCCGGGGTCGCAGAAGCCGGCGGTGGCGTGCACGATCAACCCGAGGCGGCCCAGCGAGCTCTTCCCCTCGATTCTCGCGACGATGTCGTCCGGAAGCTCCACCCACTCCAGCGTCCGCCCAAGGCAAAATTCTCCGGGGTGGATCACGAACGATTCGTCCTGGCCGGAGACGATCACCTCCTCGGTCAGGTTGACCGGCGGGTGGCGCAGGTCGATGGCCGAGGCGCGATGGTTGTGGAAGACGCGGAACGAGTCGCCAAGGCGGAGGTCGACGCTGGCCGGCTGGACGAGGCCCGGGTCCCAGGGCTCGATCTTGATCCGCCCGGCCTCGACGAGCTCCAGAATGGTTCCGTCGGACAGGACGGAGGTGGGAAGGTCACTCATGGCGGCGCAAGTCTGTCAGCGCGGACGGACTTCTCGCCCTCAGCGCGGCGTGCGACGCCCGCGGGCGTGCGCGCCGCGCACGCGCGGCGGGGCGCTCGGCGCGGGATCGCCGTGGGGACCGCGGCGCGGCCGGCGCGGGGACGGCCGGCGGGGGTGGGGCCCGGCCTGGGGCGGGACGGCGGCGCCGCCTTCCTCGCTCGGCCGGAGGTTCGCCTCCTGCTTGATCGCGAACCAGATGATGATGAACGCCGCGAGTGGCATCTGAACGGCCTGCAGGGCGTTGAGGATCACCACGCGCCGAATGTAGCCGCTCGGTGGCGAGCGGACAAGACAGTCCTTCAGGCGGGAAGGGTGAACTGCGTGATCGCGCCCAGCTCGGCGACGCGCGCGGCGATCTCGTCGGCGTTCAGCCGGGCCACGCGCTCGGTCCCGAACTCCTCGACGTTGAAGGAGGCGAGCGCAGTGCCATGCGCCATCGCGCGCCGCAGCACATCGTCGTCGAGCTCGTCGTCGCCCCGGGCGGCGATGTAGCCGACGAACCCGCCGGCGAACGTGTCGCCGGCGCCGGTCGGGTCGACGACCGTCTCCAGCGGGTACGCCGGCAGGCTGAAGAAAGCGTCCTGGGTGATCAGCGCCGCGCCGTACTCGCCCTGCTTGGCCACGACGGCCCGCGGGCCCCAGCCGAGAACTTCCCGCGCCGCGCCGACAAGGTTTGGCTTCCCGGTCAGCTGCCGCAGCTCGGCGTCGTTCAGGATCAGGCAGTCGATCTCGGCGATCGCGGCGACGAGCGAGTCCCGGGCGATATCGATCCACAGGTTCATCGAGTCGAGCGCCACGAACCGGGCCTCGCGGCACTGGGCGCGAACCTCGCGCTGCAGATCAGGCTGGATGTTGGCCAGGAACAGCACCTCGGCCGAGCGCGACGCGTCCGACAGCTTCGGCTGGAACTCGGCGAACACATTCAGGTCGGTGGCCAGCGTCTCGCGGTCGTTCAGGTCCCAGCCGTAGACGCCCTTCCAGAAGAACGTCTTGCCGCCGGCCACGCGCTCGATGTCGGAGGTGTCGACGCCCCGCCCCTCCAACACGGCCAGCTCGGCGGCGCCGAAGTCCTCGCCAACCGGTCCGACGACGCGGACGTCGTCGAAGAACGAGGCGGCCAGGGCAAAGTGAACGGCCGAGCCGCCGAGCATGCGCTCGCGCTCGCCGAACGGCGTCTTCACGGCGTCGAAGGCGATCGAGCCGACCACGGTCACTGACATAGGGCCGGGAGGGTAGCGGCCACCCGATCACCCCGCAGTTTCCGCCGCGATGAGCCTGTCGCAAAGCCTCGTGGAGGCTGGCGGAGTTGGTCGGCGGGCCGTGACGGCAGCTTGGGAGGGTGGGCCGCTGCCTGGCGAACTACCCCAGGACGCCCGGCTATGGTCATAACCCGTCCCGGAAGCGTTCCGGTCCTGACCGTGGCGGGTTAGGCGTCGCCCGCGACCCACAGCACGACGCGGTTCCACGCATTCCAGCTCGTTGCGCGGTTATGACCATCCCGGCCGCCGGACGTTGCTCATTTCGCATCAGGTCGCAGGGTGGCTGGGACGGCGGCGGTCGTGTCTCGTCGTTAACCGCGATCTCGACGGCAGGCTGCGGTCGAGATTCCAATATGTGTCGGCGGGCGACACGCCACGGAATCTCGCGCCGTCCAACA